>JAYUHW010000165.1:0-3673 GCA_043766615.1 Fibrobacteria bacterium
TTCAAGCCTTTTTGCGCCGTGAATAGGGCGGGTAAGGTCACTTCCATAGTGTAATTGCCGCCTTCCACCTCACGCGTAACCGTGGCTTTGGAATCCGCAAGTTTGAAAGCGATGACGGTGGAAACATGTGGGATACCTAGGATTTCCGCCACGCGTTCACCAACTTGACTGGCATCATCGTCGACGGCTTGCTTGCCGGCAAAAACCAGGTCGGGTTGTACTGTTTTGAGTGCGGCAGCCAAAGCGACGGCTACCGACTTGGAAGAGGCAGAAGCCAGTTTAGCGTCCTTAACTAATAATCCGGTGTCCGCTCCCATCGCCAAGGCCAGACGCATGGTTTCCTTGCACTCTTCTCCACCGGCACTGACTACCACGACATCGATTGCCCCCGCTCCGGCAGCAGCCGCAGCCTCTTTAATCAGCATGGCCTGTTCAACGGCATGCTCGTCATAGGGGCTCAAAACAAACTTCAAACCATCCATCGCAATGGACTTTCCATCTGGTCCGATTTTAATCAGCGATGCCGTATCCGGCACTCTCTTGATTATGACGGCAATTTTCATCAGGCCTTCTCCTTGGCTAATACGCACAGAAACAGCGAATACCCGCCATTCTAGGGAAGAGTTTACGATGAACGCCCCTTTCCCGTCCATAAAACTCCTCAAAAAGCTGTGTCAAAGCCAACCTTTTCTTGGCTTGAGGAGCGATTACGCTTGACAGTATATCGTAGATATACGATATTGAGATTATGGCACTCAATAAAAAATCAGAGTTTGAACCGATAGACCAAACCCTGTCCGGGTTTGCTAAAGCCCTGAGCCATCCTGCTCGCATTGCTATTCTGAGAACCCTGGCGAACCGAGGCACGTGCATCTGTGGTGAATTGGTAGCAGATCTTCCTCTCGCGCAAAGCACGGTCAGCCAACATTTAAAAGAATTGAAGGACGCGGGCCTGATACGTGGTGAAGTGGATGGGCCCAAGTCCTGCTATTGCATTGATTGGAATGCCTTATCCGAAGTTTGGAAGGAATTGCAAAACCTGTTTTCCGTAATGGAAAAGAACCACCAAAAAAACTGTTGCTAATTGGAGGCTTATATGAAAATCACGAATAAAGAAAATGCCTGTTGCGAACCCGGATGCTGCGTAGAGGAAGCCAAACCGGAATTGGAAACGGCAGAAAAGGTAAAAGCCCTTGTTCGGGAGAAATACGGTTCCATCGCCAAATCCGAATCTTCTTGTTGTGGGGTTGGAGGTGGGTGTGGTATGCCGGAAGTGACCTCGTTCAGTGAGTCTTACACGGGTAAGGACGGATACCAGCCAGATGCCGATTTTGGATTGGGCTGTGGCCAGCCGACTGATCTGGCCCGCATCCAGGAGGGAGATACGGTTGTCGATTTGGGTTCTGGTGCAGGCAATGATGTGTTTGTCGCACGGGCTCAAACGGGGGCTGCCGGCAAAGTCATCGGTGTGGATATGACGCCGGAGATGATCAAAAAAGCGCGAGCCAATAATCAGAAAATGGGGTTTAATAATGTCGAATTCCGTTTGGGAGAAATTGAAGATGTACCCGTGGAAAGCGGTTCAGCGAATGTGGTGATCAGCAATTGCGTTTTGAATTTGGTTCCCGATAAGTCCAAAGCCTTTTCGGAAATGTACCGTATCCTCAAACCCGGCGGACATTTTTCCGTTTCCGATATCGTCCTGACTGGCCCACTTCCGGAAGCGGCACTGCAAGCGGCCATTCTCTATACCGGATGCGTTTCCGGGGCGTTGCAAAAGGAGGACTATGTGGCCAAGGCCCGGCAGGCGGGCTTTACAGAAATACAGGTAGACCGGGAACGAGAAATCCAATTGCCACATTCGGTGTTGGAAGCATGCCTGACTCCTGCGCAGATTCGTGAGTTCACGAAATCGGGAACCAAGATTCTCAGTATCAATTTATATGGAAAAAAATCTTGAAAATAGTGTCCGGGCCTTACATTTAATAGGAACGCAAGTAGGATGAAAAAAAGTATAGGATTTTTCGAACGGTATCTTTCGATTTGGGTAGCTCTGTGCATGGTATTGGGAATGGGGATTGGTAAAAGCGTCCCGGACATGGTCTCGTCCTTGCGCCAATTGGAAATAGTTCCGGGCTCACAAATAAATACAGCCATCGCTGTGCTTATCTGGCTCATGATTTATCCCATGATGCTTAAAATCGATTTTGGAAGCTTGGCAAGAGTGGGGAAAAGTCCACGAGGTCTGGCCGTGACCTTGGCCATCAACTGGTTGGTCAAGCCATTTTCCATGGCACTTCTGGGTTGGTTGTTTTTCAAATTTCTTTTCCTGGGATTTACAGGAGCAGTACTGGCAGATCAATATCTGGCTGGGGTTATTATTCTGGCCGCGGCTCCATGCACGGCCATGGTATTCGTCTGGTCGCAGCTTACGGACGGGGATCCGGCCTATACCTTGGTTCAAGTTGCCTTGAATGACTTGCTGATGCTGGTATTATTCGCACCGATAGTTACGCTTCTCATCAGCGGAGTCAGTTCCTTGACCGTGCCCTTTTCGATCATGGTCTACAGCGTAGTTTGCTTTATCGTTATACCCTTGTTTTTAGGAGCTTTGAGTCGGTATGCGCTTGTTAGGCTTAAAGGGAAGGAATGGTTTGAAAAAAACTACTCGGCCAAGTTTCAACCCATCACGATGCTGGCGCTCCTAGCCACCTTGGTTTTGATTTTTGCCTTCCAAGCCCAAAATATTTTGAAGAATCCCATTCACGTTGCCTTGATCGCAGTTCCAATTCTTATTCAGGTGTATTTCAATGCTGGCCTTGCCTACTGGTTGATGCGCAGGTTTAAAGTGCCGCATACCATCGCAGCGCCCGGCGCACTTATTGGTGCCAGTAATTTTTTTGAATTGGCGGTAGCGACGGCTATCGCTTTGTACGGTCCGGATTCAGGTGCTGCTTTAGCCACCGTGGTGGGCGTGCTGGTTGAAGTCCCTGTCATGTTATCGGTATGTTCGGTTTGCAATCGTTCCAAACTGTGGTATGAGATCGTCCTTCCGGGAATCTCCGGACGGCCAATAATGGAGAAATAGAATGTCTGAACGCGCCCCAAAAAGTGTGCTGTTTGTTTGTATTGAAAATTCCAACCGTAGTCAGATGGCGGAAGCGTTTGCCAGAATCCATGGTGTAGGCATTGACGCTTATAGTTCCGGCTCGCGTCCTTCCGGAATCGTAAATCCTAAGGCCATCACTTCCATGGCAGAACGCGGTTATGACCTGTCCAAGCATGTGTCCAAATCTCTGGACCAGATTCCGAACATCGAATATTCGGCCGTGGTCACAATGGGTTGCGGGGACGCGTGCCCGCAGGTTATGGCCGCTTTACGCGAGGATTGGGCCATACCGGATCCAAAACATTTGCCACCGGAGGAGTTTGGCAAGATCCGCGATCTCATAGAGTTCAAGGTCAAGTCTCTTTTAAAGGTCATCTGAACTGGGGTAGAGTCGCTAGCGTGTAGCCTCAATGTCAACTAGGCGCGCCAATAAGGGAACAGCCCAATTAAAATTGTAAAGTTTTTCGACAGGAGTTGGAAAGCTTTACGTTCGAACCGCACGGATCGGCCGATTTGGCCAGAAAAGCCACTTTATTATTGGCTAGCAAATTGCTTTAGTACGCC
>JAYUHW010000166.1:0-1576 GCA_043766615.1 Fibrobacteria bacterium
ATCACGGATATAAATCCAATCAACGAATCGATTTCCCCACCAAATGAGGAAATGTTTTCCGGCATCAATCCCATGCTCTTCCCTTAGCGCTCCAAAGAGCGGTTTCCTTTAAATAACGTCTGTTTAGCAACTCACATGCCAGTGTGTTTTGTGGCTTAATTCATTAAATTTCGCAGTTTTTTAACGAGGAAAGCCGGGCCTGCGGAAAGGTTTTGACTTTTTTGCAAAGAGTGACAAAGGGCTTCGCCAAAATGGCAAGCCTCTACCCGTCCGGTTTAAAAAGCCTGATAAGTCAGGGCGCCAAACGCCCAATGCATCCGTTAAACGGCGCGTTCAAGTTGCTGAGCCTTGCGGACCAGACGCGCCTCGCACAGTTTTACAAACTCCAATTGTGTCTGGCTGGAATTTGCATGCGCCCTATGACGAAAATCACGTGTTGCAATAATCACCTCTTCCTGAATGGCATCCCTATTCAGGACTCGACCAAAATACCGAGTCAGCCCATTCAGGTTTGAAAAAACAAAAACCGGTGTTCTACGATCTGATGCATCCATCGCTTATACCCCTCATGCCGGGATTTCGTCCCTTGCGGTTATCATACCTTTTTGGGATTATCGGGAGCAAAGGACTATTTCCTGAGACAATTGAGGGTTATTCGCAAAAAACAATAAAACCGTCCCATTTTTGACCACGATTGCCACGTGACGGGAAGTTTTTGACACTACCCTATGGGTTCGGCCCAATTTCTAACCCAATCCAGGGAAATTCCGCCGCACATAGAAGGTAAGCCCATGTCCCCGTCCGACCGCAGGAATAGCAAATATGGTTTTGAATCCCTGAATTCCATGACGGAATTCTTTTCTCGATGGATTTCGGATACGGAAATTCAAGACCTCATTCAGCAAGCTGAAACCGCTTTTCGTCCCCGACTGGAAACATCACCGGCAGAAAATCATTTACAGAAAATCCAAAAGGCCGAGTTTGCCATCGTTCGCAAATTGGTACAACGCAATTCAACTATCCCCTGAGTATCTCTCCTAGCCGGATAATCCCATTGCCCCCGGATTCACAGCGTCTGGCTGATTTCCTACCTTTATTCAGCCGAAATTGAATTTCGCACCTGGGCCTGCATGCCTGGATAAAGGATGACCATGATACTCGAACAAATCAACGCCGACCTTATTTCCTTTATGAAGGATCGGGAACCGGCCCGCAAAGAAGAAAACCAGCTTAAAATCATGACACTCCGGACCTTGTTGGCTGAAGTGAAAAGTTTTCTGGTGAACAATCGCAAGGAGCCCACCGATCAAGAGGTCTCCATCATTTTGGCGAAAGCGATCAAGCAGTTCCGGGAAACTTTTGAAAATGCCGCTGGGAAAAATGCAGCTGGAGTGATTCGTGAAGATATCGCCGCTCAGGAGAAAGCAAAAATCGCAACTTTGGAAAAATACCTTCCCACCCAAATGAGCCAGGCCGAAATTGAAGTGTTGGTGGTTTCTGCCATTGCACAAGCCGGTGCGACTACCTCCAAGGATATGGGTGCGGTTATGGCAATTATCAGGCCATTGACACAGGG
>JAYUHW010000167.1:0-2246 GCA_043766615.1 Fibrobacteria bacterium
CGGATTCCAGGTGAGTTGAACGCTTCCCTTTTTTATGAAACGCAGTATGGTTTAGGCCTTTCTGCTGATTGGGCGCATGGCAACATTTGGGGTCAATTACACGAAGCAAGGATAGGCGGTTCCTTTGCCCAGCGGAAGCAAAGCACATATTTAGGTTATTCTTCCCCGTTATTTTTTAGAACCAGTTTTCGATTTGACAATGATCTGATTACAGATTGGTATCAGGATAGCCGTGTGCAACAAGGAGTGGGTCCATTTGATGGGGATTTTGACATTACCAATTCCAGTAAGCTGTCTAAATCTTTTACTTCCTGGCTGCGCGATGTGGAAACCGCTGAGCTTACCGGTAAAAGCGTAAAAATTGATACAGCTTCTCGCGATCGGACCTTTAACCTTAACTTCATCAACTCGCTATTCTTCAGCTTTCTGGACGATGTGGTCAGCACTACCAAGGGTTCACGGCTCTCATTGACTTGGGGTAATGGCGGTGCCTTTCTCAAGGATGGCCAATTGATCAGCACTGGACAATTAAAAGCGCCAGTAGGCCGGAGACACAATTGGTTGGAGGTAGAAACTGGATGGTACTACCCGATTGGTGAAAGGCTGAAATTGGCCTTACGCCTGGATGGGGGGCGCTTTTTCGGGGTGGGTGGTCTCAATTCAGAGCGCTTTTTCCTTGGGGGGCCGCGCAGTGTCCGCAGTTACGGTTGGCGACAGATTTGTCCGAACAAGGATGCTGTAACGGGTGTTTGCCTGCAAGAGGGTCTAGAGCCCGCTTATTTTCTCTCCTCGCTAGAATTTCGCACCAACCCTTTTTCGCCGGTATTTATAAACCGGGATGGTCGATTGCGCTATTTGCTCGGATTACAGGTGGTCCCCTTCGTGGACTACGGAAATATTTGGGAGGTTGGGCGGCCGCTTACATCTAGTGGCCAGGGTCGCGCATACGGCCTTGGCCTGAGGTACTCGCTGTTATCGATTTTTAATGTGCGTTTGGATTACTCATTAGATGGGCCAGATCGAAAGCACGATCAGTGGGTGTTGGACTTAGCCCAGGCTTTTTAATCGACATTATTCTAGCCTCAAGTGCTTTTTTGTACATTTACTGTATATTTCTAGAGACTTTTTTCCAGGAGGATTCATGGCCATTGTCGCGAAGGTTCATATTTGTGCAGTTGTTCTCGCTCTGACTGTCATGCTTCCAAGAATTTCCAGAGGAGAAATTTCTGGAGACTGTTCCCAAAATCCAGATAGCCCTCCAGCCCGAGGCCAATCGGGTTCGGTAAGTATTATCACCACGCCCGAGAAGGCAATAGTTTATTTGGGTGGTCAAAAACTTGGGCCAGCTCCCGTGGATACCGTTTTCCCTAGCGGCAGACATACTCTCACAATCATGCTTAATGGTGAGGAATTGGTAAATGAAAGAGTGAACGTCTGCGGCGGTCAGAAAACTATCATAGAAAAGAAGCTTTTGATGCCTTATGGTTCCGTTGTATTGACAACCGTGCCCATCAATTGCAATTGTAAGGTGACGGTGGATGGCGAGGATGTAGGCTCAACGCGCGGTGGAGTCCTAACGATTAATCGGTTGGAGGCCGGGACCCGGGTAATCAAAGTTTCGAATGGAAAGCGGTCAAAGGAGATGACCGTAAACGTGCTGGCGGAAGAATCCGTAGATGTGAAAGTTGATTTCAAATCAAAATAAATTCAACTCTGAACGAGCCAAGACTAGGCTGGGATTGGGGAAAAATGGAGGCGACAAGCGGATTCGAACCGCTGAATAAAGCTTTTGCAGAGCTCTCCCTTACCACTTGGGTATGTCGCCAACATGGCTGAAGTTAAAAAAAGCACTGAGAATTTCAATCAATTACACAGCACGGACCCAGATTCGGTCACCGGACACAACAAACTTGCCGACATGCAAAGAATTCATTTCACTTTCTTGATATACGGGATTTATTTTTCCGGTCTTTGGCTATTTTAACGATATGCATGTTTCATCAGCGCTCCTATTTTTGATTTCCCTGGTGGGCCTAAGTCATGCAATACCTCCAAAACCAGATAGCATTCGGGCCATTGGTCGAATTGCCGTACTCGACTTAGTTGATCTAGCCGACAACCAACAACGTCCAGAAATTACGGAAATGCTTCGCAAAGATTTGTCGGCAATGGGGAAGTGGACGGTTCTAAACAGGGATACCGTCGCCAAAAAGCTCACCGAATTCAATATCAATCCGCGTCAGCCT
>JAYUHW010000168.1:0-10421 GCA_043766615.1 Fibrobacteria bacterium
CCTAAACGGCTCCATAGGCTTTTGAATAGACCTGCATGCGATTCAAAAGACCTGGGTCTAAGGTAAGGAATCGTTCACCACGACCAGATTCCAAATAACCGAGGATGTCCGTCAGGTTCACGATCGCCGTCGTTTGAAGTCCGAATTCTTCTCTTATTTCCCGTAAGGCTGGACGCTCTCCCTGGCCACGTTCCATGCGGTCCACGGACACGGCAAGTCCAACTACCTGCACACCCGGTAGAGCCAGTAAAGGCAAGCTTTCGCGCACGGAAGTGCCCGCCGTAGTTACGTCTTCAATGATAACTACTCGGCAAAGTGGGCCAGTGGACGACAGCCCTTTATAGCCAAAGCCAACCAGAGTCCCACCCTCACCATGATCCTTGAGCTCTTTGCGATTGAAAGTGTAGGAAACGTCGCGACCATAAAGGGAATGCATGGCGATAGCTGTGGTCACGGCAAGCGGAATCCCCTTGTAAGCGGGTCCGAAAAGATTGTCGACGCCTTTGCCAAAAGCAGAGTCAATAGCACGCGCATAAAATTCTCCTAACCTCTGGATCTGTGAGGCTTTCACATACGCACCGGTATTGATAAAATAGGGAGTTTGCCGCCCGCTTTTGGTGGTGAAATCCCCGAAACGCAAAGCCCCGGCGGACAGCATAAACTCAATGAATTCTTCCTTTAACGCTTCCTTTGACTTTTCCATTCACTTTCCACGGTTAGCCTGCGCCCATTGCAGGGCCGGCCCTAAAGCCGACCAGCCCCAGGATCTGAGGCAAGATAGCAACCTCCAGTTCACGCGTCTCGAACAGCAGACTTTACTTTCTTTTTTCTAGTCAAGGATTTGGCCAGGCTGTAGAATAAAAACATGCCGGTAATGGATGTCACTCTGGGAGACCTCAACTACACCTTAGGTGTGGGAGAAAACAACGTTTTCCTCCGCTTAGCAGGAAATCTATGCGGTGGCAATGCCGCAAAAGTCACCCAGATTTTTCAACGAACGATTACCCATGTTCGCGGCAAACTTTTTTTAAGCCTACAAGGTTGTTATACCATTGATTCCCAGGCCTTAGCAGCCTTGACCGTCCATCATAAGAACCTAAGCGATAGATGTCGGGAAATGGTTCTCGTGGACGTGCCTTCCCAAATCTTACAGGCACTGATTATCGGTCAAGTTGCCTCGCTCTTTGAAATTTTCCCATCATTGGCAGAAGCGGAAAAAAAGTACGGTAATGCCGTTAATTAATTGACCTCTCAGCTGTTCCCAGCACTCTGCACCTTCATCCCTCCGTCCTTTCGTCCAAATTCGGCCCTGGCACGTGATGGCCAAATCGAACTATTGTATTTTGCCCTCTTTTCTTGGGAGAATAGACCATGCCCGTTTCTTATTCAGAACCCGCAGGTGCAACCAGCGGCAATGCTTTGCTTAAAAGCCTCAATCGCGACTTTATGCAATTGCACTTCGCTAAGGAAGATGCCTTTTGGAAAGATAAGATGGGGCTCATGGTAAAGGTACCGGGGGATTTTGAAAAAAAGGAAATCCTTTTACAATCCTTTATTTCCAATCCCAAGTACTTGCCTTCTTTACGCAGTCAATTGGCAAGACAGGACCTCTCGCCCCTGGATCGCACTGGAATGCAAGGCTGGCTTCGCTTCTTCGAAGTCAATGCCATAGAAAATCAAGATGCCAAGGCCCTGGCTGATCGAATTATTGAAATGGAAGGCCGTCTGCAAGCAAAGCGTGGAAGCATGCAGCTCGGGTACAAAAATCCAGTCAACGGCGAGTTTATTCCTGCCAGTTCCATAAAGCTCGGCTTATTAATGCGCACTGCACAATCCGAAGATTTGCGAAAGGCCGCGCACCAAGGTTTACAAACCATTGAACACGAAGTCTTGAACAGCGGGTTTCTGGACATCGTTCGCGAGCGCAACCGCCTGGGCCGGATGCTGGGTTATGAAGATTATTATGACTACAAAGTTTCCCGCAACGAGGGTTTTTCCAAACGCGCCTTGTTCGATATTCTCAAGGACTTGGAGAGCCGCACGCGCGAAGCCTGTAAATCATCCCTGGACCAATTGGTGAAACGCGTTGGACCTGCCGCGCGGGAGGGATGGAACTTTCTTTTCTTTACTGCGGGTGATGTCACTGCGCAAATGGATCCTTATTTTGGATTCACCAAGGCCCTGGGACGCTGGGGCCGTTCCTTCACGGCTTTAGGGATCCGTTACCGTGGCGCTACTCTCACCTTGGACCTCCTTGATCGCAAAGGGAAGTACGAAAACGGATTCATGCACGGGCCCATCCCAGGATTCATCAACAATGGCCAGTATCAACCCGCGCGCATAAACTTTACCGCCAACGCCATTCCCGGTCAACTCGGCAGCGGGCACCGGGCCACGGAAACCCTTTTCCATGAAGGCGGACACGCCGCCCATTTCAGCAATATCCTGATGCCGGCACCCTGCTTCGCCCAGGAATATGCTCCCACTTCCGTCGCCTTTGCGGAAACGCAGAGTATGTTCCTGGACAGTTTCATTGATACTCCGGATTGGTTGATGCGCTATGCCCGCAACGATCAAAATGAAGCCATGCCGCTTGAATTGATCCGCCAGAACATCGCCAAAAAGCATCCGTTCAAGGCCTTCGGGATAAGAGCCATGCTCACCGTCTGTTTTGCTGAAAAAGCTATTTATGAAATGTCGGATGCCGCGTTGACTCCTGAAAACGTTTTAAAAACCTTGCGGGAAATCGAAAGTGAACTTCAGTTTCTGAACTCAGGCACCAGGCCGGTTTTAAGTGTGCCGCATTTGCTTTCCGGCGAATCGTCCGCGTATTATCACGGCTATGTATTGGCGGAAATGGCCGTCCATCAAACGCGTCAATTTTTTATGGGTAGGGATGGAGTCTTGGTAGACAATCCTTCCGTGGGTCGTGATTTGGCCGAGCATTACTGGAAGCCAGGAAATTCCAAAACCTTTTTGGAAATGATCCACGGGCTCACGGGTAGGCCCTTCGGTGCCGAAGCTACGGTGGAAATGGTTGCCAAGCCTTTAGCGGAAGCCCTGGCAGAAGCCCAAGCTGTATCGCACTCTCAAAACGGAAATGGAAATAAAGCCAAACCTTCCACGGTACCGAAGGTGGAACTCGACGCCGTCATCCGAATCGTACACGGCGATGAAATCATTGCCTCCAATGAAAATGGTGGAACCTTTGAAGAGGTCGAAAAATCTTTCGCAGCCTTTATGGCTGAGCGGGAATGAGGTAATACTCCCCAATCACAATTTGGTCGTCCTTCTCATCTAAATTAAGGCCACAGGCTACACCTATTACACCCGTGCAGGGATCGAAGTGCAGAACGCGACATTCCGATAGAATACGCTCCGGTGACTTGCAAGGCGCTGGACAAGCGGAACCCTCTCGAACTAGGGTTTCGCCCAACGGCAGCGTAACCACTGAATCGCGATTCAACCATTTTATCCGACTTTCAAATTCCCCGTCGGTATTTTGCGTCTCCATATCCAACATGTCCGGACGAGGCAGATCGGCAAGTGTCTCCGATTCTTCTGTTGAAAAAATTGCACGCTCTTTCGTCAATGCCACTCTGAGAATAGACCAGTGTAAAAAACCTTCCTTGGTGCGCTGCCTGCCGATATCGGCGCAAACAAAAAACCGTTGCGCGCAGGTTCCCAATGATGCCCACGATTCACAGTGCCCTGAATCCGGCTCTCGCATGGGTCCGCCCAATTTATCCAGATTGTAATAGGCGCCTTTTCGGGTACGCAAATCCACATTGGACCAAAACAAATCCGAAGCGCTGCCCAAGCTGCGGCCCGCTATGGACAAGGCCTGTCGACTGACCTGCAAGGCGGAATCTTTTTCCCCTAGATTCTGTAGGCATAATCCCAAGTCAATACGGGTCCTGGCGTCCAAGGTATCCAGCTGGGTAATTTCCTTATAGATATCGCAGGCTTGAACATACTTTTTCTGCCGGTAATACGTATTAGCCTTTTCCTTCATGGCCAATACCTTTTTGGCCAGTGGCAAAGCAGAAGCGAGCGAGGCGAATAAAAATGGGAACAGTAAACTGCCAAGACCTAAAATTTTGCCGAAAATACAATTTGGAAAACGCAACCGTGTTCGATAAATTCGCATCATGCTCCAAAAAACGCCCAGGCTGAAATTTTAACTCCTCGCGATTGAGACCAGCCACCTTTTTTCCGCTGGGAACGGGTAAAACCAATTTGAGGGTAAAATTGCCGAGATATGGGCTAAATTCTAATGTTAAACTTGACCAGCAGTTGCTGTTTGGACAGTATCCCACTAGCCGCGGAGTATAGATGCAAGGCCTTGATATTAAAGCGATCTACGGAGGTTTGGAAGCTAAGCATACGCATGCCCGCAAAACTTTAGGCAAGGCCTTAACCCTGGCTGAAAAAATTATTTGGTCGCATCTCCACGATTCCGCGCAACCAAAAATGGAGCGAGGAAAATCGTTCGCAAATCTGAAACCCGATCGCGTTGCCATGCAAGACGCTACCGCACAAATGGCCATCCTGCAATTCATGCAAGCGCAAAAGCCCAAGGTCGCTGTTCCAACCACCGTGCATTGCGATCACCTCATCATCGCACGCGACGGAGCCACTAAAGATGTGGACATGGCCAATCATGAAAACAAAGAAGTTTTTGATTTCCTAAGTTCCGCCGCCCGAAAATATGGAATGGGTTTTTGGAAACCCGGCTCCGGCATCATCCATCAGGTGGTGCTGGAAAATTATGCCTTTCCAGGTGGAATGATGATTGGCACCGACTCGCATACCCCCAACGCCGGAGGCCTAGGCATGATGGCGGTAGGTGTCGGCGGTTCCGATGCCGTAGACGTGATGGTCGGCATGCCTTGGGAAGTTCTCTATCCCAAAGTCACTGGAATCAAGTTGACTGGAAAACTGAATGGGTGGACTTCCGGCAAGGACATCATTCTCAAGCTGTTGGAAATTCTCACGGTCAAAGGCGGCACCAACAAGGTTATCGAATATTTTGGTGAAGGTGTGGAAAGCCTTTCCTGCACAGCTCAGGCGACTGTCACCAATATGGGTGCAGAACTGGGTGCGACCTGTTCGCTGTTCCCCTATCATGCCTCCATGGGCGCCTATTTAAGGGCTACGCGTCGGGCCGACATAGCGGATTTGGCCGATCAATATAAAGCGTACCTCAATCCGGATCCGGAAGTGCTCGCCAACCCTTCTGCCTACTATGACGAGGTCATTGAAATCAATCTCGACACCCTCGAGCCGTATGTGGTAGGTCCGCATACTCCAGATAAGGCTCGGCCCATTTCAAAATTCAAAGAGGAAATTGCCAAGGAAAAATATCCCGAAGTGCTCTCCGCTGCTCTTATTGGTTCTTGCACCAATTCTTCTTATGAGGATGTGGGACGCGCCGCGCATGTTGCCCGCCAGGCTCTCGCCCATGGCGTAAAAGCCGTCTCCCAATTTTTTGTAAGCCCCGGTTCCGAGCAGGTTTTTGATACCACCCAGCGCGATGGCTATTTGGAGTCCCTGGACAAGCTCGGCGCAGTGGTCATGGCTAATGCGTGCGGACCTTGCATTGGGCAATGGCAGCGTAAAGACCTGGCCAATGGCGTTCCCAATTCCATCATCACCTCTTTCAATCGAAATTTCCGCGGCCGCAATGACAGCAATAATGCTACCCTGGCTTTTATCGCATCTCCAGAACTGGTGACGGCCATGGCCTTAGCCGGGACCATCCATTTCAACCCACTCACCGATTCCCTAAAAGGCGCGGATGGTGCTGACTATAAACTCACGCCTCCCATGGCCGATTCCTTACCCAAAAAGGGCTTCGCCTTCAATGACGGGGGCTTTATCGCCCCTGCTCAAGATGGTACAGCGGTGAAAGTTGAAGTTGCCGCAGACAGTGGCAGGCTTCAGCTACTGGAACCCTTTGGGAAATGGGACGGCAAGGATATTACGGATGTGCTGGTATTGGCCAAGGCCCAAGGAAAATGCACAACGGATCATATTTCCCCAGCCGGAAAATGGCTCAAGTTCCGGGGCCATTTGGACAAGATCTCCGACAACATGTTGCTCGGTGCAACCAATATATTTGGTGGGACGATTGGCACCGGAAAAAATATTCTGACCGGAGAATCTGGAAAAACCTATTCCCAAATCGCCCGCGAGTACAAAGCCCAAGGAAAGGCTTGGGTGGTATTCGGCGAGGAAAACTACGGTGAAGGTTCGTCGCGGGAACATGCCGCCATGTCGCCGCGCTTTCTGGGCGCCCGAGCCGTCATTGCCAAAAGCATGGCGCGCATCCATGAAACCAACCTAAAGAAGCAAGGGCTCTTGCCTTTGAAATTCGCCAACCCGGCTGATTATGACCAAGTGCGGGAGGATGATTTGGTGAGCATTTCCGGCTTAGCCAACTTTGCTCCCGGGCTAAACCTGCGCGTTACCCTTAAGCATTCTGATGGCAGTACACACACCTTTGAAGTTGTGCATACTTTCAATCAAGAGCAAATTGCCTGGTTTAGGGCTGGTAGTGCGCTGAATCTAATGAGTTGAAGAAAAGGCGGTTCGCTTTTGGACAACACCCTTAAGTTGGTCCGGTACCTCATTGTATTTTCTTCCATTGCATTTGGACAGCTTGATCTGACCGTTCCAGGCGCAAGCATTAGAGTGGCCATTGTTACCGGTGGACATTGGTACGATACGACCACATTTGCCGCTATGTTTACCGAATATCCGGATATTCAAGATACGATACTCAACGTGCCAGATGATGGAAGCCTTTTCGACAACATTGAAAATTTTCCTTATGATGCCATCGTCCTTTTTAATTTCCAGCAAAACCTAACCCAATCACAAAAAGCCAATTTTCTAGCCCTATTGGATCGTGGCATAGGAATAATGGTCTTTCATCATGCATTGGGAAGTTATAATGCTTGGGACACTTATGATACCTTGGCGGGCGCAAAATATTACGTGTCCAATTTCGTGGCAGGCGGCGTAGCGCATAAAGCCAGCACATATATGGAAGGGATGCACATTTCCGTTGACGTAGTAGATACTGCCGATCCAATTTTAAAAGGCGTTTCCAGGAATTTCACCGTCTATGACGAATGCTACAAGGGGATGAGCTTTACGCCTCAATCTCATTTACTCTTACAAACTTCAAACTTAAACTCCGACGGACCTTTAGCCTGGACCCGGCAAGTAAGGAAAAGCCGGGTTTTTACTTTGCAACTCGGGCATGGAATGTTGTCCAACTCCATCTATCTCAATTCCGATTTCCGAAAAGTTTTTTTCCAGGGTTTGCGATGGGTCGCCATCGGGAATCTGTCCGCTATTCAATCGCCCCACTCAAACAAATATTTTGCTCTCTCACCTATCTTTCCCACAAGATCCCGCAACTTAATTCTGCTGAATGGGGAAACCATTTTTCAGATCAATGGAAAGCAAGTATTTAGATTTCCTTAAAAGGGTCTCGGACAAAGTTTTGCAATTTTTTCAGGTTCCGCATCACTTTACAATTTCGATGACAAACGTTTTCCATTTGGTGCGAAACAGCGATAATTAGTAAACCGTTTTGTTTTCGCATCGGATCGAATAACCAGCTGATTGGAAGAAGAAAAGCCTGACTTAGGTTTAAGTGCCGGTGACAGCGATATGGTAACAGGTTTTGTTAACGCGCGATATAAGATATGAGCAATGGTATCCTGGCCTGCAGCATTGGGATGCACTCCATCTGCGACCAAGGATTGCAGGGCTAAAAATGGTGTGTAAACATCGATGACGGGTAGTCCTAATTGAGTAGCGACCTTGCGAACCGAGGGGACCACGGAATCCCGGATGATGTTTCCATTTATCCCACTAAAGGGCCAAACACCGCCTACCTGCCACGCCGGCATTGGCAAACATGGCCAAATGGAAGGCTTGGGTGCAATGTGGGTTGCAAAAGTATCGATCATCGCCTTTGAATCGATCATGAATCTGTCATTGCTCCAATACTGTGCGCGGGAATCATTGGTACCGAGTTTGATGGTAATGATACTCGGCTGAAACGCAAATATTTTCGGAATCATTCCGTTGGACCAATACGGCGATGGACCTGACTTCTGCATATATGCGCCACTGACCCCATAATTATTCACGTAATAGTTCCGGCCCAAGAGCATATTCAATTTGGTCGCATACGCATCCTTCGCAACGGCTCCACCGACAGAACCAACGTATTGCGTTATGCTGTTGCCCACGCAGGCAACTCGAATGGACTTAGCCATGAAAGACCGGTAAATTATCGACGCAATGGAATCGGCTCCAGCATCATTGGGATGCACACCATCCGGAAACAAGCTGGGTAATGATTTCAATGGATTGTACACGTCAATAATATTTAATCCTTTGGCGGTAGCCACTTGATTTACCACGGGAATAATACCCACTCGCAATATCGAATCCCGTATTCCATAACCATTTGGGAAAATCGGCACTGGCAAAACCAAAAATATTTTTGGGTGCGTTGAAATGCTGGATAAAGTATCGATCAATGCTGACAAGTCCGCCGCGAAATTTGCACCATACTGCCAGTTTTGTGGCTTGGTATCATTTGTACCCAGTTTGATGGTGATAATATCCGGTTTAAATGCAAAAACTTCGGTTAGGCGTCCTTTTGTCCAATAAGGCAGATCTCCTTTTTTAAGCAAGGTTGTGGCACTGACGCCATCATTTTCAATTAAGAAAGCCGGACCTAGCTTAGTGCCCAATCGACTTGGGTAAGATGTGGCCGCACCCACTCCGGCGGTAATGCTATTACCGATGCATGCCCATTTGATGGGATTAGCGGGTTGCGCCTGGGTTAAAATCCAACCAAGTGCAAGACATATACAGAGAGATTCCTTGAGTTTTTTCATATTTTTCCGCATGATTAAGGTATTCCAAAACCGATTCATAGAAAGGTAATTCCAAGACAATAAACGGAGTCGTCATTTGTAACCCAAAGTTCCAAATTTTACCCGGCTAACTGCTGGAAATGTTAAGCAATTGCGATAAATGGCTCTATCTTCACTCTATGTTTCACACCAATTCTGGGATTCTCCTTTTTTTATTCGCTGCCTATTTTCCAACTTATGTGCATTCTCAGCGGGTGGATACATTAATATTTAACGGCCCTTCTACCAATCGAATCGACCTAACCCAAATGGGAGATGGTTGGGTCACGGCCCTGGATGCTCCAGCCATGATTCCGGAATTGGAGAGTCAGATAAAGACTTTTTTTTCCCTACCTGAGTATCACCGCTACGCAAAGTTTTTCAACGTCTATCGGGTTGAACACTTTCGATCCGGGCCACCAGCCGGAACAAATTGGGAAACAAAGGAAAATGCAGATTACTATGTGAAATTCATAAACACGAATGTGCCAGCAACAGATGTGCGCTTTGTAGTTTCCCGTGAAGGCAAGGGGCACGCTAAAATCCTTGACGGTACCAATACCGATAATTGGAGCGATAGGGTGATTGCAGCACCGGCCCTGGATCCGGATATGATAGCCGAACACCTTTTTGGACATGCCTGGCATAGGCTTGGAGACATTTACGATGGAACGAATAGTAGTGATTATTGGATAAATAAATCCAACAGCTCTATTACCAAAAAATGGGAGCGGTGGATTGGATTTGTGGAACCCTATAATCATTTGAGAGTCGGAATCTATCCAATTGCAAACAGCTCCGCGTACCGAGAATTAAATTCCACGAAAACTTTGATGGCCGACATTTGGGATTATAAGACCACGCCAATAGTGCACACACCTGTAGAGCGGGAAAAAGTTATCCATGACTTCTATGCGCTGGTGCGTCCCTTAGACAGTTACACTGCCAATAATATTCCACTTGTGAACCCGATACGAATTGAAGTCAAAACAGTGGACCCGGCAGTGATCCAGATAGATTGGTACGTGGACGAAAAACTAGTGGCTAAGGACGGCGGAGCGATATTAAACCCCGGAAATTATGGAAGTGTTCTTGGGCAACATGCCGTGCGTGCACATGCATTTGATCGTGTACTCAACTATACAAATTCGGATCGGCTTCGAGGCAAATCAGACTCGCTGGACTGGGTCAGAGATGATTTTTTGGATTTGCAACAAGATGTTTCCTGGTCGGTAAACATTACCAAAGTGGTTTCACTGGAGATAAGAAATATTAAGGGGCCATTGGTCCGTCATTTCACTGAAACTGCCTTGGTACTTGATTTTCCAAGTACTGGAAAATATTCCGTGGACCTATTCAGCATGCATGGAGAAAAACTTTCCGAACTGGGATCTGGCTATACTAAGGGTAGTCAAGTCACCCTGCACTGGGACGGTCGAAACTATCGTACTCAAATAGTGTTCATTCGGGTGC
>JAYUHW010000169.1:0-5741 GCA_043766615.1 Fibrobacteria bacterium
GATTGAATCCATGAGCGCCATTCCCGAAACCCAGTTTGCCATCCAACTCGTAGGTCCCGGCGATCTCAAGTTGAATCCATCCAAAGAAGTCTTCAAGCCCGGACCCCATCAGATCCTGGTCAAAACCGAGGCCGTGGGCCTGTGTTTTTCCGATCTGAAATTGCTGAAACATTTTACCGAGCATCCTCGCAAGAATGAAATCCTCAAGGGCATGGATTTGAGCATTCTCAAGGAAATCGCCAGCTATGTCCCTGGAAACAAACCCACCGTTCCCGGACATGAGGTTTCCTGCCGCATCGTGGCCATCGGCTCCGAAGTCAAGCAGCACAAAGTGGGCGAGCGCGTGCTGGTGCAAACCGATTATCGCGATTTGCCAACTAATGGATCCACCGCGGCCTTCGGCTACAATTTCGAGGGCGGCCTACAAGAATACGTGCTCATGGACGAGCGGGTGGTAGTGGATAAAAAAGGCGAGCGTTTCTTAATTCCCGTTAGCGAACATTTGTCGGCCAGCGCCATCGCCATGATCGAGCCTTACGCTTGCGTAGAGGATTCGTATGTGACCGATGAGCGCGTCACCATCACGGCTGGCGGCAATATGCTGGTGGTTACCGAAGACGCAAATTTAAAGCCAGAAGCTTTAAAGCTGCCCTGGAGCAAACAGGGCATGCCCGCGAAAATCCTGGTCCGCAAAAGTTCTGAGCTCCAGGACTTACCGCATGAAGGTTTTCAGGATATCATCGCCTTTGCACCAAACAAAGCCACGGTGGAAATCCTGAACGATAAGCTCTCCCCCAGTGGCACCATTAACTTAGTCATGTGCGGCAAGAAATTTGGCGCGCCGGTCAAAATGGGTGTCGGACGCCTGCATTATGGGGGCACTCGCTGGGTCGGTTCCACCGGAAGCGATGAAAGCGAAGGTTACCGCTGGGTCCCGGCAACTGGTGAGTTACGGGATGACGATAAAGTCTTGGTCATCGGGGCCGGTGGGCCTATGGGTCAGATGCATGTTATCCGCGCCGTGGCTTCCGGCAAGCGCAATATCAGCGTGGTGGCAACGGACATGGACGACTCCCGCCTGGAATCCTTGCGGGCCAAAGCCGAGCCATTGGCCAAGGCCGCCAAAGCCGGGCTCCGGATGGTTAACACGGTAAAGCATCCCTTATCCGAAACCTTCAGTTACGTGGCCTTGATGGCGCCAATTCCCGCCTTAGTGGCGCAAGCGGTCAAGGACTGTACCCCAGGCGGCATCATCAATATTTTTGCAGGTATCGCTGCAACCGTGAAACATGAAATCGATTTGGATCTGGTGATTGAGAAAAAAATATTCCTGTTCGGCACCAGCGGTTCCAATATCCGTGACATGAAAATCGTCCTTGAAAAAGTTCAGTCTGGACAATTTGACACCAATTGTTCACTGGATGCGGTGAGCGGTATGGCTGGGGCCAAAGACGGTCTCGATGCCGTTGAGAATCGGACCTTGGCGGGTAAAATCGTCGTTTACCCGCAGCTACACAATTTGCCTTTGACGCCCCTTTCGGAACTCGGTAAGAAATTTCCAACCGTCGCGGCAAAGCTCAATAATGGGCAATGGACCAAGGCCGCTGAAGATGAACTTTTACGCGTAGCCAATTAGTTTTCAAAGCCACTTTCAGTTCAAGGAAGCAGTATGGACACTCAGAAATTCCACCGATACCTGGCAGTTGACCTTGGGGCCGAAAGTGGCCGGGTCATGCTTGGAACATTAAGTTCGGGTCCGGATCAAAAAATCGAGATTGAAGAAATCTACCGATTCGCCAATGCGGGCATTTCGGTTTGCGGAACGCTACGTTGGGACCCGCTCCATCTTTTCCAGGAGATCAAGGCCGGGTTGCGTAAAGCAGCGGCCTTAGGTGAGCCTATCGACGGTATCAGCACCGATGCCTGGGGCGTGGACTATGTCCTCTTCCGTGATAAGGAGCCGATGCTCACCTTGCCCTTCCATTACCGGGATTCGCGCACGGATGGTGCCATGGAAAAAGTGTTCTCCAAAATCTCCGCCGACGCTATTTTTTCCGAAACCGGAATTCAGTTCATGTCGCTCAACACGTTGTTCCAGTTTTATATGGACTCGCAAGATCGTCCGGAAACGCTGGAGTGGGCGGATAGTTTTCTCAATATGGGCGATTACTTCAATTATCTGATGTCGGGCGTACCCAAGGGGGAGGTAACCTTGGCGTCAACGACTCAATTGTTCAATCCGGCCACAGGTGAATGGGCCTGGAATGTAATCGGTAAGCTGGGCTTGCCCAAAAAGATTTTCCCTCCTCTGGTTCCTGCGGGCACCATTCTGGGACCCTTACTTCCCGATATCGCCGTACGCACGGGGCTTAAGAATGCGCAAGTCATCGCCACCTGTTCGCATGATACCGCTGCAGCTGTAGCTGCAATTCCAGGCAAGGGTGAAAAGTGGGCCTTTATCAGCTCCGGAACCTGGTCCCTATTGGGAACGGAAGTCAAGTCTCCGGTCATCAATGCCACCAGCCGCAAATACAACTTTACCAATGAAGTCGGCTACGGCGGCACCATTATGTTGCGCAAGAATATTGTCGGTTTGTGGATTGTGCAAGAGTGCCGGCGAGCCTGGGCGGAACTCGGCAACGAGTATGATTATGATACCTTGACGGCAATGGCTGAGGCTGCGAGCCCGCTGGTCAGCTTGATCAGGCCCGATGATCCTCGTTTTGGAAAGCCCGGTCGCATGGTTGGCAAGATTGCCGAATACTGCCGTGAAACCTCGCAGCCAGTTCCGACGGATCCCGGATCCATCGTGCGCTGTGCCTTGGAAAGTTTGGCGCTCATCTATGCCCAAACCCTGGCGGAATGCGAAAGCGTATCGGAGCAAAAGTTTACGAGCATCCATTTAGTAGGCGGAGGCAGTCGCAATCGTCTGCTCAACCAAGTTGCCGCCAATGCCACGGGTCTCCCGGTTTTGGCCGGTCCCGTAGAGGCTACTGCCATCGGTAATATTCTGGTGCAAGCAAAAACCTTGGGCCATCTCCCCGGCGACTTGCGTGCGGTGGTGCGTGCGTCCTTTCCAGTACAGACCTTTACTCCAGAAGACGGCGGCATCTGGAAGACAGCTTTGAAACTTTTCGGAACCTTACCGGTATAATAAACTTGCAGCGCGCCCCATTAGCCGTTCAGAAATCTCTTGCATTTATTCGTGCGGAGATTCAATTGGGAAAATGCGCTTCCGGAGACCGGCTTCCCCCCATTCGAGTCCTGGCGAAGCAAGCTCAGGTTTCGGCCGCGGCCATGTGTTCGGCGCTTGGGGTGTTACGCACCGAAGGACTACTTTCCGTGGTCCGAAATCGGGGCACTTATTTCGGTAAGCCGCCCAGTCAAAACGGCGGAATGACACCTATCTTTTTCGAATCTCAGCGGTGGCAACGCCTCAAGACTCAAATAGAAAAGGATATTTTTAACGGCCAATTCACATCCGGAGAAGCCTTGCCTTCTCTACGGGATTTGCAGAAAACTTACGACGTCTCTTTCAAAACCCTGCGCAAAGCCATGGAAGCCATTTCCGCCGAAGGAGTTGTCGTCCCGCATAAAAAAACCTACATGGTCCCGCATCTTACCCGTGCGCATGGCACCTTGGTTTTTGTCGGCGCTCCGGAAGCCGCCTCCAAAATCAGTTTTGGTGGCTATCCCGTTACGGAGTTTCTTTCTGCCCTGCGCCGTGAATGCGGTAAAAGCCTCATTAACGTGGTGCTTATTTCGTTCGATCCGGATCGACGCAAAAGTGTTTTTGAAAATCAGCTTTCCGTCCTGCACGATAAACATTCCGTAATCGGTTACATTCTTTGGACCTCCATGTTACCGGAGTTGAAGCTGGACCAGGCTTTGCGGGCCATACAGGATAAAAGCCGTCCGGCACTCAAAAAGGACAACCTCGAAAAACCCATTGCGGTAATCGATACCACTTGGGATATGCAGGTGACCAATTCACTCCGACGGCAAGCGGATATGGCCGGAATGGCCTTTCGTATTTTCATGGTGGCGGGACAACTTGCAGGGCGCCGGGTAGGCCAGTACTTGCTCAAACATGGCCACAGGAAGATCGCTTTCCTCTCTTATTGCCACAAGGAATTATGGTCGGAGCACCGGTATCAAGGTTTGCTCAAGGCTTTTCAAAGCGCAGGCTTTTCCGAAGGCGTGGGCAAGTTTGTGATTGAAGAAGTAGACGATCGGTTTCAGGAGTTGCCTGGACCGCCGGATTTGGAAGCGTATCGAAAAATTGCCGACGAGTTTCTGGAGGCCTCCGAGGATGCGGGGGAGGAATATCACGCCGCCTACGCATTGGAACAAATGATGGGTTCCGTGCGCAGTTATATTCATCATTTAAAAATGACGGCGAGAGTAGAGCCTATTCTTAACGCGGTGGGCCGCGAACCTGGATTGACCGCCTGCGTGGGCGCCAATGATCGAATGGCTTTGCTTGTCCGCAACTATTTTATAAAAAAGGGCACTCGCATTCCCAGGGATCTGTCCATCATCGGATTCGATGACAGTAAGGCAGCGACAGACAACGATCTTTCCAGCTACAGTTTCACCTTTTCGGAAATAGCGCGCAAAGTGCTTGGCTACGTACTCAGTCCCAGACAAAGATTGTTGCTGCCGGGCTTGAATTCCTTTGAATGCGAAGGCTTGCTCATCGAACGCGGTACCAGCGGTTTGGCCCCAGCATGAACCTGCTATTAAGTATTTTCTTTTGCATGATGCTTTCTGCTTGCGCACATCATGATAGAGAGCTGGAGCCGCTGTCAGCGCCCGCCTGGCGATTGGTTCCGGAGGCCATTGTGCTCGGTCAAAGGCGGCAATTTTTTCTCTATGGCCGTCATCTTGATAGCGCCGAAGTCACGGTACCGCCAAGCCTGCAAGTTGAAAAGGGCTTGCTTAAACCGGATGGTCGTGTGCTGTCTTTATATTTGACCGTGTCACCGCTAAACCCGGATTCCTTGGCTCGGGGCCAAAAGCAGGGAATGAGGGAAGTGCGCATCAAGACACCGGATACTTCCGCTGTATTTATTCTTAAAGTCGTGGACGAAGCGCAGCCTCGCTGACTTAATCGTTTTACCAACACCATGGGACATAGCCGATGTCTATTATGCTCACCGGCCAATTTTTTTATTCCGGCATATCGATAGATGGCCTTTTCCAAGCTCATCTACATGTCGCTTACCGGACCGTAAAAAATTAAAGTCGCCTCTTTTGGCCAGCTGGGCCAAGCGCAATTCATGGATTGGGCCGGCCGAAAAACTTTTAGCGTATCCGAATTCTCGTACACCATTTTGGCAACAAAGCATTGTTTTTCCGAATTAGCCGCACTCACCGTCTCCTTACCAAGCACGTTTCTACAGCTCCATAAAAACCAATAGGTTATAATTATTTGCGTTCATCTCAAGGTCTTGATGTAGCACATCTGTTACCATTTGAAAAATGGTGCACATATGGATCCTAGTGCACATTTGGATCCCATTATTTTTTGACCTGCATTGCCTACAATTTCTCCTTCCTCCCATGAATACGATTTTGTAATCCTGGGTTGGCAAAGATTTGAAGCCTTAAAATGCTGGAAGTAGCAAATGACGAGATCCAAACATTACCCATGGATCATCATGGCCTCGTGGCAGCAGTCTGCAAGGATTTACGAATAGCCGAAAGGATTGATGCGTGCCTGGGCGTGCATGATAAGC
>JAYUHW010000170.1:0-2537 GCA_043766615.1 Fibrobacteria bacterium
TTTGCAGGAGGACCATTTACTGTGGCGTCCTACATGGTGGAAGGTGGATCGTCTAAAGAATTGGCTAAGCTGAAAGCTTTGCTGTTTACCCGGCCAGAGGTCTTCCAGCTGCTGATGACCAAGCTATCAACGGTCACTGCAGCCTATTTATGCGAACAGATCCGAGCCGGTGTGGACGTGATAACGATCATGGATTCGTGGGCCGGTTACCTCTCTCCTGAGGATTACCGGGATTATGTTTTTCCACATACCCGATCAATTGTCCTGGCCGTAAGAGAATCGTATCCAAACATCCCCATTATTCATTATGCCAATGGCGCGCCTACTTTGTTGCCGCACTTTGTGGCCTTAGATGTAAATGTGGTGGGTTTGGACTGGCGAGTGAATTTGTCCGATGTGCTCAAAACCTATCCTGGGCAAGTATTTCAAGGAAATATGGATCCGTGCATGCTGTATGCGGATCCAAAACGCATTGCCGACAAAGTCGCCTCTATGAAAACTGCAGTCGGTACTCGACCTCACATTTTCAATCTTGGCCATGGCATCCTTCCCGATATTCCGGTAGAAAACGCCCGAGCATTTGTGCAGGCCGTGCAAAGAAAGTGAAAGCTCCGCTTTTAGCGGATGATCAGCATCGCATCTCCGTAGCTGAATAGGCGATAGCCTATTTCAAATGCTTCCATGTACAATTTTTTCGCCCGGTCCATGCCAAGCAGGCTGCAAACCAAAATGAAAAGTGTCGACTTGGGCCAATGAAAGTTGGTCAGCAGCCCATCCACTCCTTTCCAAGTATAACCGGGATAAATAAAAATTTTCGTTTCCCCGTGACCCGGCACAAAAAGGGCTTCAACGGGACCAAGCGCCTGGGATTCCAGGACTCGGGCGACAGTGGTTCCAACGGCCCAAACTTTGCCACCTCCACTGCGAACAGCATTCAGCTTTGCAGCGGCATCGGGAGTGAAATCAAAATGCTCAGCGTGCATGGTATGGTCCTTTAACGATTCCCCTTTCACCGGCTGAAAAGTTCCAGCTCCAACATGCAGCGTTACCTTTACAATTGTGACGCCACGAGCTTGTATAGCTGACAATATCGGTTCACTCAAATGGAGGCTAGCCGTAGGCGCTGCCACCGAACCCGGATTAACGGCAAAGACGCTTTGGTATGCAACATCATCTAACGAACTCGTATTCCGCTTAATATAGGGCGGCAGCGGCATTTCTCCAACCGTTTCCAGTTCGGACAAAAAAGCTGTCGCATCCATTTTAAAATCCAAATGGCGCGTACCGTCCTCGAGCACTTTTGAAACCGTTCCAACAAGGTTGGCTGAAAAAGTGATGCGATCCCCTACATGAAATCGTTTAGCCGGCTTAACCATGGCTGACCATCGGCTCAAGGCATGTCCCGAACCACTTGTTTCAGGTCCACTCTTCAAATCAGGACCGCCAATCGATTCCAACAGCAGTACTTCCACTTTAGCACCGGAGGTCGTATTGCCTTTTAGCCTTGCTCGAAGCACGCGCGTGTCATTGAGCACTAAGGCATCTCCTTTTCGCAAATACTCTCCAAAATTTGCCGTCTGGGAATGTACTGGATCGGATTCTCCCTTGAGATTAACAACCATTAATCGAGCCTCACCCCTGGCAAAAGGCTCATAGGCGATTAATTCTTTTGGAAATTGGAAATCGAAATCCGCTGTCCGCATCATTTTCCAAAATAAAGTCGATTGAAGGTGGCCGGAGTCGGATAATATAGTCAAGAAGATAGTCTTTAGTCCAAAGCCCATGAACTCAGAAATAGGGATCCGCTTATGCAAAGAACTCGAGCCTATTTCTCCGGATCCTTCTGTAATGGAAAGGGCATTGAAATAGGTGCCTTACATCACCCTTTTCCCCTGCCTCCAAATGCTCAAGTCCGATATTTGGATCGATTAGGCCTTGAAGACCTTAGGAAGCAATATCCGGAATTGAGCAATGAAGCCTTGGTGTCTGTCGATATCATTGACGATGGCGAAACCTTGAAATCAATTGGAGATGGCCAAGAAGATTTTATCATAGCTTCACAATTTTTAGAGCATTGTGAAAATCCTATTCGCGCCCTGATAAATATGCTACGGGTGGTGAAGGACAAAGGCATTGTACTACTGACCATTCCGGACATGCGTGCCACATTTGACTCCAAACGACCCCTTACCAGCAACAAGCACCTCATAGAAGAATGCTACTTCGGAACCGAAAAAACCAAACACGAACATTTCTTGGAGTTTACCAAGTTAGTTGTCGGCATCGATAATCCAATCGACGCGGAAAAATATGCCATCGAATTGCAGGCACGCAATTACAGCATCCATTTTCATGTCTGGGATCCGGACTCCTTTGTCAAATTTTTGTTTTTCACCAAAGAAAGTTTTCATCTCCCCTTTGAGATTTATGCAACGTTCATGAACGCGGAAGAATTGATTGTGGTTTTGAAAAAGAGTGTGCCTAAGGCTTTACCGACCGAATTGGCATTGGGCGTTTCCGCACCGGCACTGCCTTTG
>JAYUHW010000171.1:0-1804 GCA_043766615.1 Fibrobacteria bacterium
TTTACCGAGTCCGTGATTCGGGAACAAACCCGGTTGGCCATGGTGCATGGCAGCGTCAATCTGGCTCAAGGGTTTCCGGATTTTCCTTGTGAACCGGTACTGAAAGAGTTGGCCCGAAAAGCCATTGATGCCGATTACAACCAATATTCTGTAACCTGGGGGATGCCTGCCCTGCGACAGGCTCTGGCAAAAAAGTATTCCGAGTATAATGGAATTTCGGTCGACCCCGATCGTAACATAACCGTTACCTGTGGTGCCACCGAGGCCATGATATGCGCCTTTTTATCTACACTCAATCCCGGTAAGGAAGTCATTCTCTTCCAGCCTTTTTACGAGAACTACCATCCCGATGCCTATTTAAGTGGGGCCAAACCGGTGTATGTCACGTTACGGGAACCGGATTGGTCCATTGATGAAAAAGAGTTGGCTCGGGCCTTTAACTCCAATACTGCCGCCATTGTCATCAATACTCCGCACAATCCCACGGGAAAGGTTTTCTCTCGTTTGGAATTGGAGCTTATCTCCAAACTCTGTCAGAAATGGGGCGTCTTGGTTTTTTCCGATGAAATCTACGAGCACATTCTCTATGATGGCGTCCAACATGTGAGCCCGGCTTCGGTACCGGGATTGGAGGATTTGACCATCACCATCGGCAGCTCCTCTAAAACGTATGGCATCACCGGCTGGCGAGTTGGCTGGGCTGTAGCCCATGAGCGGCTGACAAATGGACTACGTCAAGTGCATGATTTTATGACGGTTTGCGCCGCCACGCCCTTGCAAGAAGCTGTCCGTGGGGCATTGGGATTGGGTCCAGAATTTTATCAGGACATAGCGGCTCATTATCTCAAGCGCCGGGATTTTCTAGTGTCCGGACTGGAGGAGGCCGGTTTCCGTTGTCATGTTCCGCAAGGCGCCTACTATGTGATGGCTGATGTGGCGCACTTGATCAAAAGCACTGGGGCCAAGGGTTCCAAAGCCTCCGGGCCCTCCTCCCAAGCTGCCGCGCGGTTTAGAGACGATGCGGAACTGGCGCGTTACCTGGTGGAGGAAGTAAAAGTGGCCACGGTTCCTGGTAGTTCCTTTTACCGAGCCAAAGGCGGCGGATTGGTAGGCGCCCGAGCGCACCATAAGCTTCGTTTCTGTTTCTGCAAAAGAGAAGAGACTATGGCGCTGGCCCTGCACAGGTTAAATCAATTCAAAGGAACAGCTTGATATGGCTATCCTAATCAATCGCGTTTATACCCGGAGCGGGGATAAGGGTCAGACTTCACTGGTGGGCGGTGTCCGCGTCGAAAAGGACTGTCAGAAGCTGGAGAGCTACGGCACCGTCGACGAACTTATTTGTTTGGTGGGCACGGCCCGCACAGTATTGGATGAAAAGAAAAACGGTTTGCCTCTCAAGGTCGCGGCGGAATTGGAAAAGTCCCTCAGGCGAATTCAAAGTCGGCTTTTTGATGTGGGCAGCATCTTGGCCACACCTGCAGGGCAGATCTATTCTGGGATGCCGGAGCTTAGTGAAGACGATTCCCGCGAACTGGAACGGGAAATGGATAGGATGCAGAAATCCCTACAACCTCTTAAGTCCTTTGTGCTTCCCGGTGGCAGCATGGCCAATGCCTTGTTGCATCAATGTCGGGCAGTATGTCGTCGGGCGGAGCGGGATATTCTCCGGCTTGCCAACCAAGAATCAGTGGACGGAAATCTCATCAAATACATAAATCGGCTCAGTGATTTGTTCTTTGTCATGTCTCGATACGCTTCCCATATGGCCCATGTTCAAGAATATTTATGGGAATATGGTTCG
>JAYUHW010000172.1:0-5044 GCA_043766615.1 Fibrobacteria bacterium
GAAGGGAATCGCCCAATCGATACTTGCCCATATAAGCTAGCGCAGCAATTTCCGGCGCGAAAACTTCAGGGTAAGCGTCTTTGTAATGGGAGGAAAGAAATTCATGGCGAAGCATGGTATAGCCATTGCTGCCCAATCCGGAATTCTCCTTGGACTCATAAGTGGCACGGCCACCTGAATACAAACCGACAATGGACAATCCCGGTCTTAATTTTTCACCGCTGACAATGTCACTGCGTTTAGCTCTGGCCACCAAAGTGGAATCCACGACCAAAGTGCGTACAACATCTCCCAAGTCCGCCGTTTCCCCACCACCGCTTACCACTTGAATTTCGTGGCTGTCCAACATGGCTATGCATTCCCGGTACCCGGTGATGATTTCCTTGATGGCCTCGCCGGGAATGAGCTTGGCATTGCGCCCAATGGTATTGGAAAGCAGCATCGGACCAAAGGCGCCCACACAGGCGAGGTCATCGACATTCATGATTAAGGAATCCTGGGCTAAACCCCTGAAGACAGAAAAGTCACCAGTTTCCTTCCAGTGCAAATACGCCAGAATGGATTTGGTCCCCGCCCCATCGGCATGGATGATGAGACAGTGTTCGGGACTACCTGTCAAGGTATCGGGAAGGGTTTTGCAAAAGGCGCCAGGGTGGAGCCCGGGATGTTCTTCGGCGATGGCTTTATGCACATCTCCTTTGTCAGCTGATGCGCCTCGGTCTTCATAACGGATGGGTGTATTCACCCCCGAAAATATAGCATACACAGCAATAACCGGAAATCCACGGTGCGGAATGACCCAGGCTGGGACGCAAACAACGCTTGGAATCAATTTATACGGACGTAAACAACCAGCGGCTGGTATTCGGAGGTTGCCGCCAATGAAACGCTGACTTGCCCATGGACTTGGAACACGGACCGTTCTATCTATTTCAACTCGTGTTGGAAGGGGAAGATTTGACTTGTACCTGTTAGGTCTGGACTATCTAGTACTCAAAAAACTGCCCACACCTGTATCGCTCCGGAATACCGAACGCATTAAAACAACTCGTATCAACCGAATCTTGGGTAACAGTATTGAACTCAACGTGGCCGGGATGGGTTCTATTCAGAATGTTGCGGTTTTAGATGCACCAGGGCAAATTATACCCAGTAAATGGAATGTAACGTCCCATGGCGTTTGCAAAGTTGAGTTTGAAAAGATTCCCATTGGATTATGCATGGTACGCGTTCAAAGCAGAAATAAAATCCATAGGTACACGTTTATGAATAGGAGATAAAACCGAATACTACCGGTACATAAGGTTTCCATTTTGGTAACCTTATTTTCTTACTGCCTCCTGCCAATGGCCAGTACTGGCCTTATTGTTTGTTCATGCCTAAGCCCAATTTACGCCCAAACAGTTGCATGGGAATCCTTCTCAATTGCATAGGAATCTGTCTCTTTTGGTCCGCTGCCGTCATTCACGCGCAAAGCCCTACCGTCGATACCATTCAGTTTTCCGGGCCATCTTCCAATCGAGTCGACATCGTTTTCCTTGGGGATGGCTGGTTGGCCTCTGAAGCCACTGCCATGAAAACCGAAATACAAAACCATATCAATTCCTTTTTCAATACTCCTGAATACTTTCGCTATCGCAAGTTCTTCAATATTTACCGGGTTAATCACTACCGACCCTTGCCTGCCGGGGATCTTCAGAATAAGGCGAATTATGAGTACTACATCAATACCATCACTCAGCTGGTTCCCCAGGTAGAACCGAAATATATTGTCTCACACAATGCTGCCACGGATTTTGGGTCCGGCGAGGGCGGCAATGTGGGCCTAGCCTCGGCAAAATTATCTCTAACCATGGATACTGAACCGGATGCTATCGGAACACATGAAGTGGGCCATGGTTGGCATCGATTGGGTGATGTTTATGCCAATGCCGGTGGCAACTCCTGGCCCAATGCCACATCGGATGCCACAGGAACCAAATGGGGCGATTGGCTTGGGTATACCGAGCCTTACTATAAATTGAAGGTGGGCGCTTACCCTATCGAGAACTCCAGTTATTTCCGCCCTTTGAATACGCATTGCGAAATGATGGCGGATGTTTACTGTGCGAAGCCTGTGGTGGCGCATGATCCCATCGGCAGAGAAAAAGTGGTTTGGGATATTTATGCTTTGACCGACCCATTGGACAATTGGACGCCCAATACGACCACCTTGGTCAACCCAGTTCAAATCAAAGTGGATGTGATCGATTCCAATGTCATCAAGGTGGACTGGTATCTAAACTCGATTTTGGTAGCCAAGGATGCCGGAGGAACTTTTCTGCCCTCCAAATATATTTCCAAAACCGGAGACTATACTCTAAGGGCCCATGCGTATGATTTTGTTCTGACCAAGGCTTATTCGGATCGCGGAAAAGATTCCCTGGGTGTGCCCGGCTCCTTTCCATCCGACAGTTTGGATTGGGTCCGAAGAAAAATGGATTTGTTGCAACAGGATATCAGTTGGAAGGTCACGGTCAATCAAACCGCTTTGATAGGAAAAGAAAAGCCTGGCTTGCTCAATTCCCGAAAAATTTTGCCGGGGCAGTTTCCGGTAGTAAATGTTTTAGGAAAATACCGAATTCAAAGCCACGCGGTTGGAGCATCTCCAGAATATAAAATCCCAGGCAATATCCAGAAGCCCTCATTGCCGTAAAATTGCGTTCAAGGAAAGATTCAGAACCTTTAGAGGGCAAAGTGTTTTCACAAAAAATAAAAAACGGAAAAAAGTATGAAAAAATAGAGATGATAAAATTCGGCGAAGCCTTTCAAAATATTAGCACACGCATTGACGCCTCCAGGGCATGAAGCAAAGGTTTCATTGATCATTCATGCCGATGGGCCACAGGACAGTTTGGATTTTCAGGATACGTTGGAATTTTCCTTCACCATCGGCACGCCGCCGTCACCTTATGTGGTTTGGGAAGATGATTTTGAATAGGGAGGAGCCATCGAAAGTTTTGCGACTTATTGGGATAAATCCGGGAACTGGGCTCGCACCACGGCGCAATCGCATTCAACCACGCCTGCGGCCTTTTCTGGAGCTTATAACTCGGTGAATTACATCACATTGAAGAACGGTATTGATTTGTCGAACAATAAAATAATGGGAATCGAAAGCAAACGAATTGTAACAATGAGTAAAAATGGTAAAAAATAAGCTGAAAAGGATTTGTAGTCCGAAGCCTCCGAACGTATTATGAAAATGGCATATCCCGAGGTGGACCATGAAGCACAGAATGATGTATCAATGGCTTACGCTACCATGCCTGCTTCCCATTTGGGCTTTGGCCCGCACTTTACCGGTTGGACCAGGAAAACTGTACAACGTGCCAAGTGCAGTGTTGGCCAATGTCCAAGATGGTGACACGGTCTTGATCGAACCCGGCCTTTACCAAGGCGATGTGGCGAGTTGGACCAAAAACAATTTGGTCCTCAAAGGAGCCGCCAAATTTGCGCATCTGGACGCTGCGGGCAAAAGTGCGGAAGGCAAAGCCATCTGGGTTATTTCCGGTAAAAATACCGTGGTCGAGAATATCGAATTCTCCGGAGCCACGGTACCGGACCAGAACGGTGCGGGAATTCGCCAGCAAGGGGACAACCTGACAGTCCGTCACTGCTACTTTCACGGCAACGAAGACGGAATTTTAGGTGGGGGCGGGCCTGCTAGTGATGTGGTGATCGAATATTCCGAATTCGCCGGCAATGGTTTCGGTGATGGGCAAAGCCACAACATGTACATCTCCAACGTCAAGAGTTTCACGCTGCGTTTCTGCTATAGCCATGACGCGCGTATCGGTCATGAAGTTAAAAGCCGGGCGAATGCCAACTACATCCTCTACAACAGAATTCTCGATGGACTGAATGGAACCGCCAGTTATTCCGTGGACTTACCCAATGGAGGCACATCTTTTTTAATTGGTAATGTGTTGCAACAAAGTCCGCTCAGCGACAATTCCACGCTTGTCTCATACGGGGCCGAGGGCCTCACCAACTCACCCAACGATTTGTTCATTTACAACAACACCTTCGTCAATGATATGTCCGGAGGGAATTTTGTACGCGTGGCGACTGGAACCCATTCCGCGAAATTGGGAAATAATCTTTTCGTGGGTCGCGGCACCCTGTTTACGGGTACTGCCGATACCGCCAATAACCTGCTGATCCCTAGCGCTGACCCCGGGTTCGTAAATCGAACCGCATTCGATTACCACTTGTTGTCCACTTCACCCGCTATCGATAAAGGAAAATTTTCCGATTCTGTGCAAGGATTCAGTCTGGTACCCGCTTTTGAATTTTTGTCGCTCGATGCAGGCAAGGCCCGGAGCGTCCACGGAATTTTGGATCTGGGTGCTTTTGAATTCGATTCTGGGAGCCCGATCCGAATGGAAAACCGAAATGGGCCACGCCCGAAGAATCCCGCGGCTCGGTCGGATAAAAATCGACAAAACGAAATAGCTCTTTTTCCCATTTTTGATTTCTATGCGAAGCCGAGTTTTTCGACCAATAGTTTGGGGCAGTTATTCCCATGATGGCTTGGATTTTTTTTGCCGGGGTTCTAATTGCCCTTATGGGTTATGCACCAGCGGCCATTCCCACCGGTGTTACCTGCACGCCCATTTTCGAAACCGATGCTGCCAATCGCTTAAACCTTCCAATCTGGGTGGGCGAGATTCCAGGTCATCCCGGAGTCCTGCTAGCCGCTGAGCAGGGCAGGGAAACGCCCACAGCCGATATCTATGTGCTGCAAAAGGAAGGTGCCCTCAATACCAAAAAGCTTTTCGTGTCCCTGGCCGTGCGCCGGGGCCTAAACGAAATGGGGTTGCTAGGCTTTGCTTTCCATCCAAAATTCGCCCAGAACGGCAAGTACTATGTGCATTACAATCCTGCCAATGCCGCCGGTGTTGAATCTTCCGTGGTAGATGAAAGGACCGTTGACAATACATTTCTCAAGGATTCGGGAAAACCGCCGCGCCGCATCATAACCGTCGATCAGGCGAACTCG
>JAYUHW010000173.1:0-7489 GCA_043766615.1 Fibrobacteria bacterium
AAGTATCGGGAAAACAATTCCTCATACGTGCCCTTGCGATCCTTGACCAGTGGAGCCAGCAGCATAATCTTGCCACTGCTTTTTTTGTCCGGCAGAGCCAGAATAGCGTCCACGATTTCCTGCACGGTTTGGCTTTTGAGGCGCTTACCCGAAGCCGGACTCCGAGCATGGCCAACGCGGGCATAGAGCAGACGCAGGTAATCGTATATCTCCGTTATTGTTCCTACGGTGGATCGAGGGTTGTGCCCGGCGGATTTTTGATCGATGCTGATAGCGGGCGAAAGCCCCTCGATGAGATCGACATCCGGTTTTTCCATCAAACCCAGAAACTGGCGCGCATAGGCGGAAAGCGATTCTACATAACGCCGCTGGCCTTCCGCGTAAATGGTATCGAAGGCCAAGGAGGATTTGCCCGATCCGGAAAGGCCTGTGATAACCACAAGCTTGTCCTTGGGAATGTCCACATTGATATTTTTAAGGTTATGGGCGCGAGCCCCGCGTACACGTATGAAATTGTCAGCCATGGGAAGAAGGTAAAAAAGCCTATGGAGCTAATCCAGGGTTTTAGTGATTATTTGTGCAGTATTATTTGCAAGAGGATCTGGAAAGACCGTGGTTTGCCGTATTAATTCACTGTCGGCTTTCTCCTTAATTAAAACTGAATTCGCCAAGAATTTTTAGGATTTATGGGCTACTGTATAGGTTGCATTCTGATGTAAAAAAGGGTTATAGGGAACGAAAATGACACCGAGGTTTTTACAAAAATGCCGCAAAGTTTTAATCCTTCCTAGTTTAATTCTAATACCCATCTTTTACCCAGCCTTGACTTCGGCTCGTTTGGTTCCCGCACTCTTGGACTATAATCCGCCCGGCAATATGCCGCCACTCAAACTATCGGAAACCGGACTCTACACCAACATCGCATCTAAAACCAGGGCCGTATCGGATGGCATTGTAGCCTATGAAGTGAATGCCGCACTTTGGAATGACGGAGCCCGATCGGAGCGCTGGATCACTCTTCCTGTAGGCACTTCAGTGGTTCCCACAGATTCCGATCATTACGCCTTTCCGGACAAAACCGTCCTGATAAAAAACCTATCCTTGGATACTGTTATCGGCGAGGTTAAGACGTCCCTGCTGGTTGAAACACAGTTCTTGATCGCAATTAAAACAGGCACCACCTATTCCTACCGTGGCATCAGCTATGCCTGGCGACGAGACCAAACCGATGCCGATCTGGTCGACCCGACAGCGGGGAAAAACATGGTGTTCACTGTCAAAGCCAACGGTGTAACGGTTGGTAAGCGCTGGCATTACCCGAGTCGTGGAGAATGCGTCACTTGCCATTCCAATCGGGGCAGCCTGGGTTTCATCACTCAGGAGTTGAATCGTTCATCAAAGTCCAATCCCTCCATCAACCAGCTCCATGCGCTTTTAACTGCCGGCATCCTGACCAAAAACCCCTTGGCGACAAATCCAAATTCCGTTCGTTGGGCGGCTCCAGACGATGCCAGCGCCTCTTTAGAAGTGCGTGGCCGCAGTACTTTGGCCGTTAATTGTTCCCATTGTCACGGCAATGGCAATCAAACCTATACCGGTGTAGGCCATAACTTTGATTTCTTAAACGCAAATATGGCTTTCATGGTGGATACTGGAAATACTTTTGCCCCTGGACCCTATGTTGGAAAGCCTTTTTTCGATTCGGATTTTCCCATGCTGATTTATCCTGGCAGCCCAGACAGCTCTTATGTTCTCAAACGCATGCTCAGCCGCAGCACCTTTGAACAAATTGAGCCAATGCAAATGCCACCGCTCGGAACCTACCAACCGGATTCCGCAGGCTTGCGCGTTTTGGCCGATTGGATTTGCACCATGGGAAAAAAACCCACCGGTGCGGGATGTGTGCTTCCCAACATACCTGAACCGAATTACTGGGCTGCTGGCATTGGATTCCAAAATAAGCCTGGCGCTCACGGACCCGCCTTCAAAGTTTCCCTACGAGCAGGTATACTCTCGGTCAAAGCTGCCTATGGTCATGGGGGATACCCTGTTTTAGGCACGACAGACATTTCCATGACGGACTTGAATGGAAAATCCATTCCTCTAAACCCTATAAGCTCAGGACTTTTTGCAGTACCCACTGGGCTCCATGCCGGAATGTATCTGGTAAATGGAATGGGGAAAACTTGGATTGTAACTGCTGGGCTTTAGGATAAACTTCAAGGAATCGAATATGCCAAACCAGATGAATAACCGATTACATGCACGCCTGACCCTGTGGTTATATGCATCCGCACTAGCACTTTCGGCTTCTGGAGCCGCAGCGATGAAGACGCCCTTGACCAAAACCGGACCATGCCCATCCTCTATACCACGAGAGAAACTTCTTTTAACTGACATAGTTTATGCTCGTTTTTTTACTCAGGATCGTACGCTTGCACAACAGGCTGCCGAAATGTCTCCCTTTAAAAAAGACTCAACGGTTCAAATGCCTCTTGATCCAGACAAATCGGTTAATTGCACCGATGTGCCAACCGGCCTCAAAGTGGAAATGTGGGCTTCCGAATTGGATCCAGGAACCATCAAGTCCATACAAAGTTTTACTTTTGATGAACGGGGGCGAATGTGGGCTGTGGAAACGTTCGACTATCCCAATACCGTGACCGGCCCATTTGCTGGCCATGATCGAATCGTAATTCTCGAGGATACGGATGGTGATCATATTGTGGACAAGGAAAAAGTTTTTGTATCTGGCTTGAACATTCCCGGCGGCATTGAAATAGTGCCCCAGGGCGTGGTTATCGCCCTGTCGCCGCATGTAGTTCTCTTCGAAGACAATAACGGAGACGATGTAGCCGACTCCCCGCAAGGAAAAATCCTTTATACAGGATTTAATAAATACGATACGCACATGACTGCCACCAATGTTCGCTATGGATTGGACAATTGGCTGTATATGAGTTGCGGTTATTGGGGAGGTAAAATAAAGGGTGTGCAGTTTGGATCCGGACTGGTGCGCATGCGCATGGACGGGAGTAAGTTCGAAGTTTTTGCGAAACAGCCGGGCGGTGGAAATACAGCGGCCTTTGGAACGATGGAAGACGGTCAAATTTTTGGGGCTGCCGCTACGGATGGGGTCAATACCCATTCCCTTCATGCGGTTATTCCGGGAGAGTTTTCCAATAAGATCGCAGCAGACTCAACAAATAAAGTCAAGCCGATTACCAACGATATTATCGCTGGCGACAAATGGTCAGGATTTACTTCTGCAACTAGCCATGAACTTTATACGGCTAGACTTTTCCCCAAGGAGTACTGGAATCGTGCTGCTTTTGTTACCGAAGGAACTTCGCATCTTGTGAATGTAGATTTCCTAGATGCTGTAGGCAGTACTTGGACCGCTAAACGAGTCCTTGCTACTCCTAATCTCTATGCCTCTTCAGATGCATGGAGCTGCCCGCTGCAAGTCAGAGTAGGCCCAGATGGAGGGATGTGGATTTTAGATTGGTATACACCAGTGTATTTACATAACGGAGCAAACGATCCAGTTTCTTTTGGCGACGGAGGCGGGCTTATTACTAAATACCGCGACCGCAGTCGTGAGCGCTTCTATCGCGTTATCCCCGCCGATGGCAGGCTCGACCCCGTCCTGAATTTGAAAAATGCCACCCAAACAGATTTGGTTGCGACACTTGGAAATTCCAACATGCTATGGCGCATGCTCGCACAAAAACAAATTCTGAAAGTCACCAAAACAGCAGCAGACTCCGCCAGCATGGAAGCATTACTCATTAAGGCACTTTCCACCAGTTGGGCCAAGGATAGCGTCGGCATTGACGGCATGGCTATACATGCCCTGTGGACGGCGGAAGGCTTAGGTTTCTTAACAGCTCATCCTTCACTCTGGGATCCGATTCTTAAAGCCGCACTCTTACATCCTTCCCCCGCCGTGCGAATGAATGTGGCCAAAGCCATGCCACGCACGGCTGCATCGGCAGCGGCAATTCGTGATCAATGCCTGGTGAACAGACCTGAACCGCAGGTACGCCTATGGGGCATGCTAGCGCTTGCAGAAATGCCGGTTACCAGTGGAATAACCATTTACACCACGTTTCACAACCTGGACACTTGGTCCAAGCAGGCTTTCACCAAGGCCCAGGCTGGTTCTGGCATAACGGACGCAGCAACTTTTCCCGTTTGCTCGGCTCTGCATGCTGTAGAGAATCCCGTAAACTTGGCTAAGGACCAAAGACGTTTTCCTGTACAGGGCGACATCAAACTTAATTTCCTCCGCAATGGCAACTGGGACATCCTACCCAATGCAAAACTGGGCACTGGCAGCCTGATCATTTACACACTTCAAGGCAAAGCCGTAGCCAAGTCTCTATTTGACGGACAGAATTGGTCCAACTCTATAAGCGGATTGAGCGAACCGGTGTATATGTACCGTTTCCAAAATGCGCAAGGCGATCAGTTGCAAGGTAAAATCATGGGAACTACCGGACTGTGAACGGATGACTGAACGCCTTTGGTCCCAGTGGGCCTTCAATCGACGATAATTAAATTCAATCAAAGGGGTAAATATGCTACTAAACAAGAAAAACTGCTTCCGATTCAACTCGGCGGGGTTCCTATGGTTGTTGACAGCAACTTTTCTGGCATCTGGAGCTGCAGCCATGCAAACCCCTTTGACCAAAACGGGGCCTTGTCCCACCTTAGTGCGTGAACCCTTTCCGGTTTCACAATGTTATTTTGACCGATTCATCGCCCAGCACGACAGTACCTTCCCATTCAAGACCGATTACACTCCCACCTTTTCAAAAATCCAAACAGCCCTGGCGGCGAATCAATCGGTCAACTGTATTGAAGTGCCCAATGGCCTTAAAGTGGAAGTATGGGCGACGGAAACGGATCCGGGGCTTATAAAATCAATTCAGAGTTTTACGTTTGATGAACGGGGCCGTATGTGGGCGGTAGAAACTTTCGACTATCCCAATACCGTAACTAGTCCATTTGCCGGTCATGATCGAATCGTCATCCTTGAAGACACGGACGGTGACCATGTCGTTGACAAGCAGAAAGTATTCGTAACCGGATTAAATATTCCTGGTGGCATCGAATTAACCCCCCAAGGTGTGGTCATCGCAATGGCCCCGCATTTGGTACTCTTCGAAGATTTGAATGGCGATGATGTAGCCGATGCCCAGCAAGGCAAAATCCTTTATACAGGATTCAATAAGAATGGGGATACCCATGCGGCCATCACCAATGTGCGCTATGGCCTTGACAATTGGCTGTATGTCGATTGCGGCTATAACGGTGGCACTGTTAACGGAATTTCCTTCGGTTCCGGAATGCTTCGCATGCGCATGGACGGCAGCAAATTCGAAGTCTTTTCCAAACAACCTGGAGGTGGAAACTCTGCTGCCTTCGGTACTATGGAAGACGGCCAGATTTTCTCAACGGCAGCCACTAACGGAGGCATCAGTCACTCCCTGCATGTCGTCATTCCCGGAGTAGATGCCAATCAGATTTCCGCTTACGGCAACAACGTCATCCCAATCACTAGAGACATTATTGCCGGTGATGGTGATAAATGGTCGGGCTTTACGGCTGCAACTGGCCATGAGATTTATACTGCGCGACTCTTCCCAAAGGAATATTGGAACCGGGCCGGTTTCGTTACAGAAGGAACCGCGCATGTTGTTAATGTGGACTTCTTGGAACCGGTAAACAGCACCTGGAGCGCTAGGCGCGTTAATGCCACTCCCAATCTTTACGCGTCCTCGGATGCTTGGAGCTGCCCTCTACAAGCCCGTGTTGGACCAGACGGCGGCATGTGGATTATGGATTGGTACACGCCGATGTTGCTCCATAACGGTTCATACTGCCCGGGCGGCTCCGGTGGCGCCATTCAAAACTCCTTGCGCACCCGAACCCGCGAGCGCTTCTACAGAGTGGTTCCGGCAGATGGTAGGCTGGATCCCGTTCTCAATTTGAGCAATGCCACACAGACTCAATTGGTTGCCGCGCTTGGAAATTCCAATATGCTCTGGCGCATGCTGGCTCAAAAGCAAATTCTGAAAGTAACCAAGTCCCCGGCCAATTTGGCAAGTATGGAAACCTTGCTCGCAGACGCGTTGTCCAAAAGCTGGGCCAAGGATAGCGCCGGTATTGATGGGTATGCCGTGCATGTTCTTTGGACTGCAGAAGGTTTGGGATTCTTAACCAAGAATCCAACAGTTTGGGATCCAATTTTAAAAGCAGCACTCTTGCATCCATCACCTGCTGTGCGAATGAATGTGGCCAAAGCCATGCCACGCACAGCCGCATCTGCAACCGCCATTCGCGACCAGGGAACTGTGAACGCCCTCGAACCTCAAGTTCGTCTCTGGGCGATGCTTGCACTTGCCGAAATGCCGGTTACCAGTGGAATAGCCATTTTCACCACCTACCACAATTTGGACACTTGGTCGAAACAGGCTTTTACCAAGGCACAAGCGGGCGCGGGCATTACAGATGCTACGACCTTACCTGCTCGCCCAGCCCTTCATGTCGTGGAGAATCCTGTGAACTTGGCTAAGGACCAGAGACGCTTTCCTGTGCAGGGTGACATCAAATTCAATTTCCTCCGCAATGGGAAATGGGAAATTCTGCCCAATGCCAAACTGGGTGCAGGCAGCCTGACCGTGTACACCCTTCAGGGTAAAGCGGTGGCCAAGTCCTTATTCGACGGGCGGAATTGGTCAAACCCTGTGAGCGGATTGACGGAGCCAGTTTACATGTACCGCTTCCAAAATGCACAAGGCGATCAGTTACAAGGTAAAATTATGGGAACTTCCGGACTTTGAACGGATGACCGAACTGCTTTAGCCCCGATGGGTGGATCACTCCACCCTATCAGGCGCTTTATAGATTTTGCAGCAAAGTCGCGCGGGTACAACTGGTAGTCGCGCAAAAGGTTCAAACGTGTACATTGCTTCGATAGCACCCAAGAAAATTTTGGCTCTTCGAGACAGGAAAATCACCCTTTCTGCCCAGTCATAACGATTCCTGTGACCGTCGTCATAATTAGCTCGCTTTGATTGGGTTATTTTTCACTCGATGTCATTAAAATCCCCGCGTTCTTTGGAGAAGTACATGCACTGTCCAACTTGGACCAGGTCCAACCTGTCCATAATCAATCCTCTTTTCAATGTTACGAACTGTCAAAAGCCTGAACTAAATTCAAATATTGTCCGCAGTATCCAGGGAATGGTGGTATCACCATGAATCTCGATCCCCTTGCCAACTCTTTCTCTGACCCATTCAAGTCAGGGGACGCGTTTAACCCCAAAGCCCCTGAGGACATTTTTACAAAACCTAATTCAAAAGCTGGTTCCAAAGGCAGAATGGGTGGCGGCGGAGGTGCAGGTACGCGTCGCGCCAGACAACCTGAGCCAGAAGCCGAGTTAGAACCGCTCGATATTCCTAATGAGCCCGTGGCTCC
>JAYUHW010000174.1:0-5842 GCA_043766615.1 Fibrobacteria bacterium
CTTTGCCAATTCCGTCGATTGGGCCCGGTCCGATCAGTGGGAGCCAGTTTGGCCAAGGCCGTGGATGCGAATCCCCACATTCCCGCCTACCTTCTCAAACGCATAAAATTACGCAAACAAGCGCCGGAAATGGCCAGTCCCGGCTCCCGGGAGGAGGCGGAAACCTATGCCATTCCCGGAATTGAGGCTTGGCGCAAGACTAAAGGTGCTGTAGAATGGCTGAATCAAAAAGTCCCCGATGACGCTGGGCACAAATAATTAGACTTTTATATCTAAACCGGTTCGACAAGCTTTTTGTCGACCCGATACATCAGGGAGCATGGGATGGATTGCCCTAAATGCGATTCCATAATGGAAGACGTGACCTATCAGAATATCCAAGTGAAGCGCTGCACACAATGTCGCGGAATCTGGTTTTCCGAAGCGGAACATAAAATTCTCAAGAAGATACCGGGATCAGAAAAAATCGATACGGGTTCGGTAGACCTTGGTAAGGAATACGATACCATAGAGGTAGTGGCCTGCCCAGTGTGCGCGGAAACTATGGAAAGGGTTGCGGATACGTTTCAGCCGCATATCCACTATGAAGTATGCCAAAGCGGTCATGGCGTTTTTTTTGATGCCGGGGAGTACAAGGATTTTAAAGAGGAGTCCATGGGAGATTTCTTCAAGAGCCTCGCGATGCGGCTTAAACTGAAAAAATAAACCCGGTGTCCGCCACTTTGATTCCTGCGGCTGTCCTTAATCCATGGCCATGGTACATTTCGGGTCCGCTTATCGGCCTGACTGTACCACTAATGGTTTTAATGGCGGGACGGAATCTAGGCATCAGCTCCAGCTTCAGGCATCTATGTGCCGCCTTACTTCCGAAATCCAAACTGGAATACTTGAAGGGCTACGCCTGGCGTAACGAAGCGTGGAACCTATTCTTTGTGGCGGGTTTGAGTGTGGGTGGTTTCGTAGCAACGCGGCTCTTATCTGCACAGCCTCAGCCCTTGCTTCCATCGTACTATCATACCTTGCCGGGTGCAGCTCAATTGCTTGGTGGTGGTTTCTTGATTGGATTTGGGACACGGTATGCGGCAGGGTGCACATCGGGCCATAGTATAATGGGTTTGTCCAATTTGCAGAAGGCCAGTTTGGTGGCAACGCTGGCTTTTTTTGCGGGAGGCTTGACGGCCGCTGCCATACACAGGCTGTTAGGCTTGGGAGGCTAAATGGGAAATGCGAAGTTTCTTTTCCTGGGACTCTATTTTGGAATCGTACTCACCAAAGCTCAAGTCATTTCCTGGTTTAAGATCCGCAACATGTTTTTTTTCCGGGAACCGGATCTCTACCTAATCATTGGATCCGCAGTGTTGGTGGGAGCCCTTTCGCTTTTACTCATAAAAAAACTGCAGGTTAAAACTGTTGCCGGCGATACTCCGGTCATTCCCGGCAAAATCCTCACTCACGGCACTTACCTCGGAGGATTTTTATTCGGACTGGGGTGGTTTGTAACCGGTACTTGCCCAGGGCCGATATACGCACAAATTGGCTCGGGTGAATACTGGGCATTCTTCACGTTGGCCGGCGCATTGATCGGTGCGTATGTCTACGCCTTGCTGAAACCCAGCTTGCCCGATTAAGGTAGACGTTCCCGGCTTTGCTGATAAACCTGATTGCGCTTTTCCACAATGGCTTTGACGATGAGGGTAAGCAAGCCCAAAAAGCACAGCAGTGAGGCTGCTGCAAAAGCCTGTACGTAATTGTATTCATTGTAAAGGATTTCCACCTGTAACGGTAACGTGGTGGTTAATCCGCGAATATGGCCGGACACCACGGATACGGCACCAAACTCCCCCATAGCCCGGGCATTGGTTAATATCACACCATAGAGAATGCCCCATTTGATGTTCGGCAAGGTTACGTGCCAGAATGTCTGCCAGCCGGAGGCACCCAAGGTGAGTGCGGCTTCTTCCTCTTCCTTGCCTTGCTCTTCCATCAGCGGGATCAGCTCGCGGGCCACTAGGGGAAAGGTGATGAATAAGGTGGCCAATACCAAGGCGGGAATGGCAAAAATAATTTTGATGTCGTGGGTGATAAGCCAAGGCCCCAGCCAACCTTGTTTGCCGAACAGTAAAATGAATACCAAGCCGGATACTACCGGTGAAACGGCAAACGGCAAATCGATCAATGTGGTCAAAATCGTTTTTCCAGGAAACTCGAACTTGGCAATCGCCCAGGCTGCGGCCACTCCAAAAGTCAAGTTTAAGGGAACAGCAAGTGCGGAAATGATCAAAGTCAACCGAATGGAAAACAACGTGTCGGGATCGGTAAAAGTATGCAGATAAGCTCCAATACCGTTTTCCAAGGCTCCAACGAACACGCTAAACAGCGGCACAAAAAGCAGAAAAAATAAATAGAGGAGCGCCACCGAAATCAGTAGCCACTGGAACCAGCGTGGTTCACTGGTCACCGCTTGTTTGGTGTGCATGGGGCGCAAAGTTAAGGGAGAATCGGACATGGTGCTCACTCGTTGTTTAAATCCTCTTCAGCGAGACCGCGAACGTGAGGATTTTCCTGCCCATTTCTGAAGAAGGTTTACTGCCAATAGCAGGCTGAACGAAAGGATCAACATAAGAATTGCGACGCCGGTAGCTCCGGCATAATCGTATTGTTCCAGTTTACTGACTATGATAAGGGGTACGATTTCAGTTTTCATCGGCATGTTGCCGGATATAAAAATGACGGATCCGTATTCACCCAGAGCGCGAGCAAAAGCCAAGGATACTCCGGTGCAAAAAGAAGGCATGAGTGCCGGAAAAATTACATGAGTAAAAATCTGCCACCGGCTTGCCCCAAGTGATGTGGCGGCTTCTTCCACTTCCGAGTCTAGGTCTTCCAAAACCGGCTGTACTGTGCGCACCACAAAAGGGAGTCCAATAAAAGTAAGCGCAAGTGTAACGCCCAATGGCGTATAAGCGACATGAATGCCCACAGCCTCTAAATGCGATCCAATCCAGCCAGTGGAAGAATAAACGGCTGTAAGGGATATGCCCGCCACTGCCGTGGGCAGAGCGAAAGGGAGATCGACAATGGAATCAAGAAAACGGCGGCCTGGAAATTTATAGCGCACTAGCACCCAGGCGATGAGCAGTCCAAAGAATCCGTTGATCAGCGCTGCCTCCGCCGAGGCTAGAAAGCTCAGCCGAAACGCCAGTAATACCTGGCGGTCGGTTAGAATGGAGAGTAGTCCCGACCAAGTCAGTCGAAATGCCTTGAGAAAAGTGGCGGAAAGCGGGATGAGGACGACCAGGCTTAGATAAAGCATGGTATAGCCCAGCGTCAAACCAAAGCCAGGTATGATGTTGGAACGCTTTTTCCGTTTGGGCGTTGTCGCCAAAGATGGACTAGTAACAGTGGTCATGCGATTACTGAGCCTTTTGGGCTTCCTTAAAAATGTGATCGTACACACCGCCATCTGCAAAATGGATTTTTTGTGCGCGTTGCCAACCGCCAAAAACCGAGTCGATGGTGAACATACGCATTTTTGGAAATTGATAGGCGTATTTCGCCGCGGCAATTTCGCTTTGTGGACGATAAAAATTGTGCCCGACAATATCCTGGCCTTCTTCGGAATACAAATATTCGAGGTAGGCCTTGGCTAGGGCTGTGTTTCCGTGCTTGTCCGCCACGGCGGTTATTACGGCGACGGGCGGTTCGGCAAGAATGCTCATACTAGGGACGACGATTTCCATTTTGTATTTGCCTAATTTTTTCACGGCCAGCAAAGCTTCGTTCTCCCAGGCAATAGCCACATCACCTATCCCGCGCTGAGCAAAGGTAGTCATGGAACCACGGGCACCGGCGTCAAGGACAGAAACGTTTCGGTACAGTTTAGCGACAAAATCCCGCGCTTGTGTGGAGTCGTGATGGTGGGCTTCGAGTGCATACCCCCAGGCTGCCAAATAGTTCCAGCGGGCGCCGCCTGACGTTTTAGGGTTGGGCGTGATGACTTTTAGGCCCGGTTTGATCAGGTCGTCCCAATCCTTGATGTTTTGTGGGTTACCGGCGCGCACCATAAACACGATGCTGGACGTATACGGGCAACTGTTATGGGGCAGCAGGGTCTGCCAATTTTTTGGTAACAGATGTGCTTTGGCAGCAATAACATCGATATCGTAAGCGAGAGCCAGTGTCACAATGTCCGCATCCAACCCCTCTATAACGGATCGGGCTTGCTTTCCGGAACCTCCATGGGATTGGTAAATGGACACGTCTTGCCCGGAAATTTTTTTCCAATGCATCTTAAAGGCTTGATTGTATTCTTCACACAGCTCCCGCGTGGGATCGTAGGAGACGTTGAGCAGGTGGATTCCTGCGGCGTAGCTGGGCGAGCAGGTTAGGGTTAAGATAATGCCTAAGGTGAGGCCTAAGGTGATGCTAGAGGTAATGACCGTTGCCACTGACAAAACCAAATAAATGGACCTTGAACAACCTAGCAGCAACCTAGGCACACCGAAATGGATTTTATTTTTCAGTTTCATATGTAATTTCGTTCAAATAAAATACATCAGCGACGCTTCGTCGGTTTCGGATGCTTCAATGGCAACTAGCGCCTCCAATGTCGTTCCATCCAGTATCTCGGCAGTTACGTCACGTACTTTCTGCATCACGCGCCGGATGCCACAATGGGCAAAGTCCACGCATTCCTCGCACTTTTCAAACGCGGTTACGCTAACGCATGGAACCAGAGCCAAGGGTCCATTGAATACGCGTACGATATGCCCCACCAAAATCAGCTCAGGCGCTTTGGCTAGATAATAACCACCGCCCTTACCTTGTCGGCTTTTTAGAATGCGTAGATTCTTGAGTTCGAGTAAAATTTGCTCCAGAAATTTCCGCGGCAGTTTTTGGGATTTGGCGATATCGCCGATTAAAACGGGACCCTTTTCCTTGGTTTTAGCCAAGTAAACAAGGGCCTTAAGGGCATATTTGGCGCGCATGGAAAGCATAACATATTATTCCTATATGTTTAATGTATATCGAGAACCGATTTTCGTCAAGGGATGCCGTGCAAAACTAAAAAGTGCCGTGAAAAACATTTCAAGGCGAAAAAGGGTTTCACCCCCTCGCCTTCAAGTAGGCTTCGCATTCATCACTGACTTCTCTACGCACTCCCGCTTTCGCTCGTGCCAAATTTTTAAGATCCAGCAAGGAAACATGGCGCACATTGATCAGCGGACGCAACAAGGAGATGGGGATATTACACGGACTTTGCAGTAACGTCAAGGGTACGTCTCGATTGGCAAATCCACCCACAAAGTCTCGCGACTTGGCAATCTTGGAGAGTATTGCCAGCGATCGGCTGGTTGCAGCAATGAAACTCACCAGTCCTGGAGTTTGGAAGACTTTGGGATTGGCGAGTAAGGATTCCAGAATGGAATCGCGGGTGATATTTTGAGTGAGAACGGCCTTGATGTTCAAGGTGCCGTCGTCGGTGGCTTTTAGGTAGCCCAAAGTGAGGAGATCCCGACCTATCCAGGTTGGAAAGGATTTTATTCCAAAGTCGCCGATGAGCAGGGTCCCTTTAGCTTTCGCTCCGGTGCCGGATAGAGCCGGAACTAATATACGAGACGCCTTGCCTGCCTCGACCGCGAACTCACCGTCATGATAACTGTCCAATGCTTTGCTGATCCAATCGAGTGGATCGGATTTTTCCCCAACCGCCTCCCAGGTCCAGCGGCACAGGGTGCTTAAGGCGATGAGGTCCAAGGTGGGAATTTTTTTCTCACGCTGGATTTGTATCAGGCTTCCAAGTTTTTCCAGACTTGGCGCGGAAGCTATTTTATTCAGCCAT
>JAYUHW010000175.1:0-13888 GCA_043766615.1 Fibrobacteria bacterium
CTTTGAACCGCGTGAAGTGGAACTCGGACAGGTGGCAGGAAATTATGTAGAGGTGCTGTCCGGAATAGCGGAAGGAGAAATGCTGGTCATCTCTTCCCAATTCTTGATCGATTCGGAAAGCAATCTCAAAACGGCCATCCAGCAGATGAAAGCCCGAGACCCAGCGGAAAATCCAATGTCCGATACCTCGTCTTCACACACCATGAATGCCGGAAAATAGGCGGCACGATTATGCTAGAGAAACTCATCACCTGGTCCCTTAAAAATAAAATCCTGGTGCTGCTACTTGGCGCCGTGGCCATGGGCTTTGGAACGCATGCTTTGCTCAGCACCCCCATCGACGCACTACCGGACCTGAGCGATGTACAGGTCATTGTTTATACCGAGCACAAAGGACAAAGTCCGCGCATCATCGAAGATCAAGTCACCTATCCCTTGACCACCTCCATGGTCTCGGTTCCGGGAGCCAAAGTGGTGCGGGGATATTCCTTTTTCGGGTATTCCCTCGTCTACATCATCTTCCAAGATGGCACCGATATTTATTGGGCCAGAAGCCGCGTGCTGGAATATTTGAACTATGCCCAGAAGCGCTTGCCACCCGGGGTCACGCCCACTTTGGGTCCGGATGCCAGTGGTGTGGGATGGGTATATGAATATGCTTTGGTTTCCGATAAACGATCCCTGCAGGAACTGAGATCCATTCAAGATTGGTACCTGAAATATCAATTGGCGAGCATTGAAGGTGTGAGTGAAGTCGCCAGTTTAGGCGGCTTTGTCAAGCAATACCAGGTCAACGTGGATCCCACTCGGCTGCATGCCTACGGCCTTGCGCTTAAGGACGTGGATATGGCTATCCAGAAAGGCAATTCCGATGCCGGCGGTGAAGTCATAGAAATGGGCGAAGCCGAGTATATGATTCGCGGACTGGGGTACTTGAAAAGTCTGGAGGATATCCAGAATATCCCTCTGAACATGGGTAGCTCCTCGGGTACCCCTATTTATTTGAAGGATATCGCCGACATCAGCATCGGGCCGGAAATGCGGCGCGGCATTGCGGAATTGGACGGGCAAGGCGAAGTGGCGGGCGGAATCATCGTCATGCGTTATGGCCAAAATGCCTTGGAGGTTATCGATGCGGTGCGTAAAAAATTGGAGACGCTTAAAACGGGGCTTCCATCGGATGTAAAGATTGTTCCGACTTACGACCGATCCCAATTGATCTTAAGAGCCGTAGACAATTTGAAACATAAATTGTTGGAAGAGATGCTCATCGTCGCTCTGGTGTGCGCGGTTTTCCTTCTGCATGTACGCAGCGCGCTGGTCGCCATTTTCACGCTTCCGGCCGCCATTCTGCTTTCTTTTCTAGTCATGCGGTATCAGGGTATCAATGCCAATATCATGTCTTTGGGTGGAATTGCCATCGCCATCGGCGCCATGGTGGACGGGGCTATCATCCTGATTGAAAACGCCCATAAACATATGGAAGCGGAAGCGGAAAAACCACCTGCGGATAGACGGGACCATTGGGCCATTATCCGTGACGCCTCCTGTGAAGTGGGTCCCACCTTGTTTTGGTCCTTGCTCGTCATCACCGTATCCTTTCTACCTGTGTTCACCTTGGAAGCCCAAGCAGGCAGGCTTTTCCGGCCATTGGCTTTCACCAAAACCTACTCCATGGCCGCTTCCGCCTTTTTGGCGATTACGGTGGTTCCTATTCTGATCGGATTCTTTGTACGTGGAAAGCTGCTGCCGGAACGGAAAAATCCCATCAATCGATTTCTGATTCGGATATACACGCCCGTCGTCGACTTTGTCCTACGCTTTCCAAAATCCATTTTGGCTGCGGCGGCGCTGTCTGTTGCCTTGACGGCTTTTCCATTCGGAAAACTTGGCGCGGAATTCATGCCTGCCTTGTTCGAAGGGGATTTGCTGTACATGCCAACCACCTTGCCTGGCATATCAGTTACGAAGTCCAAAGAAATCCTGCAGCAAACCGATAAGATCATCCGCTCCTTTCCGGAAGTGGAACAGGTGTTCGGAAAAATCGGTCGCGCGGAAACGGCCACCGATCCCGCCGGACTCGATATGATGGAAACGACCATTCGCCTCAAGCCCGAAAAGACCTGGCGCAAAGGCCTAACCGTTGACAGCCTGATCACGGAAATGGACGCGGCCCTGCAATTTCCCGGATTGACCAACTCCTGGACCATGCCCATTAAGAACCGCACGGATATGTTGTCCACGGGTATCAAAACCCCGGTGGGCATCAAACTTTCCGGACCCGATCTCGATACCCTGCAAAAAGTCGGACAACAGGTTGAAGCCTTGATGCGCAAAGTGCCGCATACCACTTCTGCATTCGCAGAGCGTGCCGTGGGCGGAAATTATTTGGATATACGCATCAACCGCGAAGAGGCGGCCCGCTTTGGCGTCAGCGTAGAAGATGTGCAAAATGTCATCCGCACCGCCATGGGTGGGATGACGATAACGACTACGGTGGAAGGCTTGGAAAGGTACCCGGTCAGTCTGCGCTATAGCCGCGAACTCCGGGACAATCTCGAAGATTTAAAAAGAGTTTTGGTCCCCACTCCATCCGGCCAGCACGTCCCGCTCGGACAAATCGCCACGCTGGAACCATCGCGCGGACCCATGGTCATCCGCACGGAAGGCACGCGGCCCAATGCGTGGGTGTTCGTAGACATCCGAGGCATCGATATCGGCACCTACATCGAAGACGCCCAAAAAATCATCGGGGACAATCTCATCCTACCGGCCGGGTATAATCTGGTATGGAGCGGAGAATTCGAATTCATGCAACGCGTGCAAAAACGCATGTGGGTGGTCATCCCGCTCACCTTATGCCTCATCTTCATCCTGCTTTTTTTGAATACCAAGTCCCTGGTCAAAACCGCCATGGTACTCTTGGCCGTCCCCTTCTCACTGGTCGGGGCCATTTGGCTCTTATATCTGCTCGGTTATAATATGAGTGTTGCCGTGTGGGTGGGCCTTATCGCCTTAGCCGGACTCGATGCGGAAACGGGCGTGGTGATGCTACTCTATCTGGACCGCGCTTTTGAAATCGCCAAATCCAAGGGATTGATGAACAATTTACAGGATCTTAAAATCGCCATCGACCACGGAGCCGTACAACGGGTTCGCCCCAAGATTATGACAGCGGCAGTGATTTTGGCGGGTCTGATTCCGATTTTATGGAGCCACGGCACCGGCTCAGATGTGATGAAGCGCATCGCGGCACCCATGGTGGGCGGGGTGTTTACTTCAGTACTGATGGAGCTGGCCGTATACCCTGTATTGTACTTTTTGTGGCGGGGACGCGGGATTAAAAACCCCAAAACCTGATAAAATCCTTTGTACATTGGAGTACTATGACACAAAATCAAATCCAATTTACCGACGGCGCTGCTTACGAACAATTCATGGGGAAATGGAGCCAGCTGGTGGGCGAAGCCTTTCTCAAATGGCTGAATCCCAAGTCAGGATTGCGTTGGCTCGACGTCGGCTGCGGCAACGGTGCATTTACCGAAACGCTCGTCGCCCGGTGTGCGCCTAGCCAAGTTGCAGGGATAGATCCCTCTGCAGAACAGCTTACCTTTGCCCGCACACGGCCGGCGCTGCGTGCCGTAGATTTTCGCCAGGGCGATGCCATGGCACTTCCCTTCGAGGACAACGCCTTTGATGTAGCCGTCATGCCGTTGGTGATTTTCTTTGTACCTGAACCCCCCAAGGGAGTTGCCGAAATGGCGCGGGTGGTTGGGCCGGGTGGATGGGTCGCTGCATATTCTTGGGATTTGCCGGGTGGCGGATTCCCTTACGTTGTCTTGCAGGAAGAAATGCGGGAGATGGGCGTATTGGTGCTGATGCCGCCCAGCCCGGATGCCTCACGCATCGAAGTATTGCAAAGTTTGTGGGTGGGCGCAGGTTTAACTTCGGTTGAAACTCGGGAAATCAAGGTACAGCGCACGTTCACGGATTTCGACGAGTACTGGAAAACGATTCTTGGGGGACCGAGTGTAGCAGCCAAGCTTGCAGCCATGAAGCCCGAGCAGATAACACTTCTCAAAGAGCGAGTGCGCGTTCGCCTTCCAGCAGATGCTGCGGGACAGATCACTTATACTGCAAGAGCGAACGCGGCAAGGGGACGTGTACCCGATTAGATTCGGGCGCTAAAGCGTTTCAATCTAAGACTGTTTCCCATCACGAATACGCTGGAAAGGCCCATGGCTCCGCCTGCGAGTACTGGGTTTAAACTCAAGCCTAAAGCAGGCTCCAAAATTCCCGCGGCCACCGGAATCAGCACCGCGTTATAGCCAAAAGCCCAGAATAAATTGAGTCGGATGGTGCGCATCACCTGACGGGCCAAACGCACCGCGCGCGGCAATACCCGCAAGTCTCCGGAAATGATAATGATATCACCGGCTTCAACGGCCACATCCGCGCCACTTCCCATGGCCAGCCCTACCTTGGCCGCCGCCAAGGCAGGCGCATCATTGATGCCGTCTCCGACAAAAGCATCTGCTCCGAGCTCTTGCACAGCCGCCGCTTTATTTTGGGGCAGCACGCCAGACCTTATCGCAATAATACCCAATACCTTTGCCACTTCGCGCGCCGGCGCTTCCTGGTCGCCAGTGATCAGGACCGTTTGCACGCCCATGTTATGCAACACTCCCATGGCTTCCACAGCCGTTGGCCTAATCGGATCCGAGACTCCGGCCAATCCTACCCATACCCCATCCACGGCAATACAAATCATGCCTGCCCCTATCGAGGACAAACGCGACGCTTCCGTTTCGAGTTCACGCGGCATTGGTCCCAAGGGCTCCAAGAACCGCTGTGAACCGACCCGGATTTTATGCCCACTCACTTCAGCCGAAACGCCCATGCCGGGCTCAGCCAAAAAAGCCGTCACCGAAACCACCATAGTTTCAGGTGTACTTCTTGCTTCACCCAATTTCGCATACGCCACCAAAGACTTGGCCAAAGGATGCTCGCTGCGTGCCTCAATTGCCGCCGCCCATCGCAAAACCTGTTCTGGTTCTTGTCCCGTCATCACTTGGAAGGAGGTAACCTGGGGGTGTCCCTCCGTCAAAGTACCGGTTTTATCCAAGGCCATGATTTTCGTTTCCGCCAACATTTGCAAGGCTGAACCCCGACGTACAAAGATGCCCAGTTCAGCGGCCTTACCGGTACCCGCCAATATGGCCGTTGGCGTAGCAAGACCCATGGCACATGGACAGGCCACGACCAAAACCGCCACAGCATGAATAAGGGCGGAAGAGAAAGCTGGAGCTGGGCCCAGAAACATCCAACTGATAAAAGTAACGGCGGCAATGGCGAGTACGATAGGCGTAAAAACCAAGACAACTTTGTCGGCCAAATCCTGGATAGGGGGCTTGGAACTTTGTGCTTCTTCGACCAAGCGGATGATTTGCGACAGCACCGTATCTCCGCCAACTTTTTCAGCGCGGAAAGTAAAGAATCCATCCACATTCAAAGTGCCGCCCACCACCGCATCCCCCACCCGCTTGGTCTTGGCGCCTGGTTCACCCGTCAGCATACTTTCATCGACGCGACTTTCCCCTGAATGCACTCTACCATCGGCGGGAATGCGTTCACCCGGGCGCACCGCTATCTCATCACCGGCCAGCAATGCCCCCACATCCATTTCAATTTCAGTGCCCTTGCGCAGGACTCGTACCGTGGAAGGACGCAGTTTCAAAAGTTTGCCGATCGCTTCGCCGCTTTTCCCTTTGGCTCTGGCTTCCAGAAATTTTCCCAGCAGAACCAGTGCGATGACCACTGCCGCGGCTTCGAAATAAACGTGTCGGGATCCGACGGGAAATAATCCCGGCGCCAAAGTGACAAGTGCACTATAAAAGTAGGCGGAGCCAGTGCCGATCATCACCAGCGTGTTCATATCGGGACTCAAATCCTTGAGCGCGCTCCACCCCCGCTTAAAGAACCGGCGACCTGGACCCACCATTACAGGTGTAGCCAAAAGCATCAGGATAAGATTCCAAAAACCTTCCGAGGGATTGATGCGCATTTGAAAAGCCATGGCGACGGGAAAGAGCATGGGTACCATAGAGAGCAATACCAAGGGAATTCCAAAAACCGTTGCCAGAATCAAATCGTTTTTAAGTATGGCAATTTCACCGCTTGGCTCCACTTGGCCCGTTTTGAGAACCACGGGTACATAACCCGCGTCTTTGACCTGCTGAAAAAGTATTTGAGTTGTGACCTTAGTCGGATCAAATCGAACGTCCGCTCTTGAAGTGGCCAAGTTCACGCTGACTTCGCTCACGCCTGGCACCTTGCGCAGCGACCGTTCCACGCGGCCCACACAATTGGCGCATGTCATACCTTCCACGCCAAAGCTGGCCTTACCCTTACTCAGTAAAGCAGGTACAGGAACTGTGGAGGGTACAGGAACTTTTTCGGATTCGGAAGTACTTGCAGCCATAGGTCCCCTTACGATACGGTTTTGACTGCGGCCTGACTTCGGCTTTGCCGGAAGACATCGCGTCCGAGCGCCCAGGCATAGCTAATGCCTATCACAGCTAGAAGCGTCAGATTGCCCCAATGCGCAGTAGGCAGTGGCCGCATCCCGCCCTTTAGCACCAGTATTGCCAACAACGCCAAATGCAGAATATAGACATCCAGACTATGCCGCCCCATTGGGAAAATAAAGTACCCGATGCGTTTCAATAGTGGACTGAAAGCAGCAAGAATGGCATACAACACGGTTATCAGAGATGCGATGACGGGAACTAGAATTGGACGCAAGTTATAGTAAGGTATCGATTTTTCAATGCGGGCCGCACCTGTTCCGGTTACCACGGTGCGGGCGGTTTCATACCGCCCCAACGGTTTGGAAAAGATCTCAGTAAAAGTGTGTTGAGACAGAATCAAGGCCAATATCAGTACCGCACAGGTTACTATGGCGGCGCGGACCCAGCGATAAGGACTCCTGATAGCCAAAACTCCCAGCGCACCCAAACAGACAAATTGAAAGAGAGGAAGCATTGGGCTATTGCCGGCATTGATTAAAAACCATTGGACATGTAAAGCATCGAGCCGAAATTCCAATCCGGCCAAAGCAGCGGAAAGTAGCAGCAAAATCAGCATAGGACGTCGTTGGCTAACCAAAAGCATACCCAACAGGATGGAATAGGCAATGGTGGCAAGAATCCCGCTGGCCAAGAGCGCGTCGGGCCAATGAAAACCTTCTTCCAAGGTATAGAAGAGGCACGATATGCACCACAGCGCCAGGGCCCGCAAGGCTTGTTTACGGTACCAGAGCATCCGTTGGTCCACTCCAACAGCTTGCCAAGAATGCACCAAAGAGGCTCCAACTAAAATAAGAAACAGTGAAGCTGTAAGTGGTTCGATCAAAAGTGCAAAGCGGCACCAAGCCGGACGCGCATCCCAAACAATGAGGCGAGAAGTGTGGCTGGCTATCATGAGGAGCACGGCTAGGGTTCGCAATCCATCCATAGCCAAATCGCGTGGTCGGCGCGTTTCGGATCCAAGCTCTGGCTTTTGCTCCATAGACACCATAGCCTTGAAAGTAGCATTTATCTCAATAGGCTTCGGGTCTTCCTGTATTCAGAAAGCGGGCGATGCCGGCTAGATACTCTTTTGTATTTGCATAGCGGGTAAAACCCCATTTTCGAATCCCGGTTTCAATGACGGGCATATTCAAGGTATCCCCTGGATGGATTGCATTCAGAGACTTACCCGCATTGTGTTTTTGCAATAACCAAAACGGTATTTCTTTTTCCATGGCCCAAGTCCATAAGTTCATACCCTTTTGCACCACAACCGGTTCGCTGATCGACACGTAATAATTGCTATAGAAATCTTCTTCGATGGCCCGGTAATATTCTTCCCTTCGCTTCAAAAAGTCCTCTGCTTTTCCCGCTCCTCCTGCTCCTCCTGCTCCTCCTGCTCCTAATGGAATCCGAATCGAACGTCCAATTCGTAAATCCTTTGATGTTTGCATGTGATTGGCTTGGCGCAAGCGTGGTTCGGATACAGCTGCCCATTCCGCATAGTGAGACAGCGTTTCTTCCGTGCCCACGCGAATAGTTAGAAAACCATCCGCGTAAGAGGATTGCAGATTGTAATTGTCGGAATGAAATTGATCCATTGGATGGGAAAGCTTATCCAAATCGGATGCTTGTAACGCCAAATTTGTGTCGACGATATGCACCACATCAGGAACAACTGGGCTAGGTACAGGAACCGGTTTTTTGACTTCGGGTGTTTCGTCAGCGGGACGGATGGAGGCAATGTCGCTTTCAGAAATTTTCGCGACCTTAGGTTTGCGTCCGGATTTAATGGGTTGAATGGCAGTTGGCTTGGCATCTGCATCCACATTTCCGGTTTTATCTTTGATTGCTCGCCCACCACTAAGCTTGGTCGCCAAGGCAACGGGTTCTATGCCCACCGGAAGCCGTAACACAAAACCTTTTGGCAATTGGGTATTGCCCCTGAAGGTAGCCGGCCTAAGACCAAGATTGTATTCCTCCAACTCATCCGGCGAAAGCCCCGTCATGGCTCCCAATTGTTTGACGTCAATGGGCCTGGTCAACACCAAACTTTGAAATCGCAACGGCTCCATTTTTTTCAAGTCGGGAAAGAGGGAATCGGCATGCAAGGCAATGCTGGAGGCCGCCAGGAATTCCGCGTAGAAATTTTTAGAGGCAAAACCAAAAGAGTTGGAGTAATAACTTTTAATAATGGTGCCGAGATCCCTTGTCCCTGTTCCGCGCACAGCGCTAGCCAATCCACCGGGGCCGTGATTGTATGCTACAATGGCCAATGGCCAACTTTTCAGGCGAGCGAAATTTTGAGCCAACATGCGTGCGGCCGCGCGTGAAGAAACATAGGGATCGCGCCTGTCATCCACCAAGTAGCCGACGCTTACGGAATACCGCCTGGCTGAGGATTTCATAAACTGCCACATCCCCGCTGCTCCTACTTTGGAATAGGCATAAGGGTAAAAGGAAGATTCCACATGGGGTAGATATTTTAGCCGAGCGGGAACCCCCTCCGCTGTAAGCGTAGACTCGATGAGGGGCAAGTAACGATATGACCGCTCCAAGCCTGCGCGAAACTTGGCTTTAAGGCCGCGCTGAAATCTCAGTCGTCCCAGCGACAAGGTAATGGCAGTGCTGTCCCAAAAGGACGGGAAGCGAGACTTTAAAACACCTTCTTCAGGCGTCCAAAGCGACGAGTCTTTAGCCAGCATGGCTCGGATCTCCTGCCGCTGCGCCTCGACTTGCACCTCTACGGCCTTAAGCGCATTTCGACCGGTACCTGGAGCTGCGATTTTCTTAAATACCATGTCCGGGTAAAACGGATCGTGGATCAGGCCTTCTTCTTCGCCTACATCCAAATAAATGGCGCACCAAAATTTGGCTTGATCCAAAATGAATGCATCGGCAGTGAAAGTAGTGTCTGTGAGGATCGGGTATTGCTTGTCGTCCAAATACCCTGCGGAAACTGGGGAGTAGCAGGCAAGGACGAGCCCTAATATCAAGGCCCGCCTCAGCCAAAACTTACACGTCGATATCCGGAATTCCCTTGGGGGGGCCGTCATCGTCGTCGTCTTCATCATCGTCATCATCCTCATCGCCCTTAGCAGCCGCGGCTCCATCGCCTTCTTTTTTCAAAGTGGCAGCGTGGAAATCCGTTTTACGCGCTTCTTTGGTTTCACCCAAATGGAGAATCTCTGCGCAATCATCGCAATAGCCGAGCTCTTTGTCGATGGTAAAACGCTCGGAAACCGAGTTGAGGCCACATTTGGTGCAAAGCTGGGGACGAAGCATGTTGCGCTTGAAAATATGTTGATGCTCAAGCTCCCGCTCAATGCGTTCCACCAACTCTTCAGGACTTTCTTCCGGCCCGCCACCGCGGCGACGGTTTTGCAAATCGACAGGCGCCGGTGATACCGTGGTTTTGTCGCCACGTTTGATAATGCGTTCACCGCCAACCACAATTTCATGGAAAAAAGCTTTGGGGTTTTTCTTGATTACCGGTTTGACATCGGCAACAGTTGGAGCCTTGGTAGCAGCCGCTTTTACAGCAGCCATAGCCTTGGTAGGCGGCACCTTGTCCTTAGCCGCAGCTCTGGCCGCCGTAGCAGCCAAACTGCGCTGGGCTTTTTCCATCGGCCCTTTGGGGGCCGGTAGTTTTGTGGATTTGGCGCGTGGGATCTTGGGAGGTTTAGGCGCTTTTTCTGGCTTGGGAGCCGGTTCCGGTTTGACCGCCTTAACCGCAGCGACGGCTTTAACAGCATCTACTGCAGGGGCAGCTTTAGTCGGTACCCCCTTTTTGGGCGCCGGAGCCTTAGCCGCAGGCGCTTCTTTTTTAGCAACTGGCGGAGCAACAATGGGTTTTTTAACGGGGACGACGTTTTTCTTGGCTGGAGGTGCAACCGGTTTAACGGGAGCCTTTTTAGCGACGGATTTAACTTCCTTCGCTTCCTTGGCTTTAGAGGATCCTTTTACTGGGGCTGGTGGGGCTTTGGCCGCTTTTGGTGGGGCTACTTTCGCCCCCTTAGCGGGTTGTTGCTTCACTGTTGCTTTGGGCTTTGCAGTCACTTTATCTTTCTGGGCTGCTTTGGAAGCAGGCGCACTGTTCTTCTTAACGAGCTTGGGCGCAGGTTTACTGGGTTTCGTGTTCTTTTTTACCGGAGCCATTTGACTGCCCGCTTCCTATGAATCGGAAAAAGTAGTAAGGCTACTTGATCTCGGTTACTTTCAGGTCCAATATAGGGTCACCGCGTTCTAGACGGGTGAGCACATCGAAACCCGTGATGAGCTTCCCAAATGCCGTATGCCGGCCGTCCAGATGGGCTTGAGGCATGTGACAAATGAAAAACTGTGAACCGCCCGTATTAGGACCGGCATTCGCCATAGATAGCGTGCCCGCTTCATGCTTCAAATCATTGCGTTCATCGTCGATGGTATAGCCAGGTCCACCGGTGCCGTCGCCATTAGGATCCCCAGCTTGCGCCATGAAGCCTTCGATGATCCGGTGAAATACCAGGCCTTTATAGAAGCCCGAATCCGCCAAATGCATAAAGTTGGCAACCGTATTGGGGGCTTTCTGAGGATACAGCTCTAACTTCATGGTCCCTTCATGGGTTTTGATTTCTACAAAGACCTGCTTGGTCTTGCTGAAATCCCGATTGAATTCACGGCCGATAGGCCCCGCAGCTTGGGACAGCCCCAAAAGGCCCAAAGTCGCAACAATAATCCACTTAGCATAATAGGCGTATCGCATAGTTTTCATTTCCTGATTGAATAAACTTTAACGCCAAGAATTTAATAAGAAATGGTGCCCGTAGACAACCGGGCAGGGGTATTCGTACCTTTATCTCCTCTCTTCACCATCGGATCACATGCGCCCCGACCCCTCCCGGATACGGAATTTCTGCATTATTGCCCACATCGACCATGGAAAGTCGACCTTGGCCGACCGTATGCTCGAAATCACCAAAACGGTGAATAAACAAGCCATGCAGGCTCAGGTCCTGGACGATATGGACCTGGAACGCGAACGCGGCATCACCATCAAGTCCCATGCCATCCGCATGCTCTATATCTATAAGGGCGAAGAATACTTTTTAAACCTTATCGATACACCCGGGCACGTCGACTTTACCTATGAAGTCAGCCGATCCTTGGCCGCTTGCGAAGGCGCTATCCTAGTGGTAGATGCGACGCAAGGCATGGAAGCCCAAACTCTGAGCAACCTGTACTTGGCCTTGGACGCCAACCTCACCTTGGTTCCCATCCTGAATAAGATCGATTTGCCATCCGCGCATCCGGACGACATTGCAGAAGGCGTCGGTGACCTGCTCGGATATGATCCAAACCGTATCTTGCGGGTTTCCGCTAAAGAAGGCATTGGCGTACGCGAACTACTGGACCGAGTCATCGAAGAAATTCCGGCTCCCAAAGACAATCGCCTCGCCCCTCCACGCGCGCTGATATTCGATTCCAAATTCGATGCCTATCGCGGTGCCATCGCCTTCGTGCGGGTTTTTGACGGAGTCCTGCAACTCAAAGCGCCCATCCGCCTCATGGCCAATGACAAAGAATTCGAGATCAACGAAATCGGAACCCTGTCCATGGTTCGGGACGCAACCGACTCCCTCGCGGCCGGTGAAGTGGGCTATGTCATCGCCAATATCAAGAATGTCAAGGACACAAAAATCGGCGACACCATTATCGACCGCCGCAACCCGGCCCCGGAAGCCCTCAAAGGCTACAAGGATATTGTGCCCATGGTGTTCGCGGGCATCTATCCCATGGACACCGATGACTTCGAGGACCTGCGCGAGGCCTTGGAAAAATTGGCCCTGAACGATTCCGCCCTGTCCTGGCAGCCGGAAACCTCCTTGGCCTTGGGCTTCGGATACCGCGTTGGCTTTCTGGGCTTACTCCATATGGAAGTGGTGCGCGAACGGCTCGACCGCGAGTTCAACATGACCGTCATCTCCACGGTACCCAATGTGGAATACCATGTACAAATGACAGACGGCTCGGAATTCGTAGTTGAAAATCCCAGCAAACTCCCGGATGCCGGCAAGTACGAGGGCATCGACGAACCCTATGTCAAATCCCAAATCATCCTGCCCAAAGAATACGTGGGCAGCGTAATGAAGCTGGCCGGCGAAAAACGCGGCATCTATCAAACCATGGAATACCTGACCCCGGAAAAAGTAGACCTCAAATACGAATTCCCCATGGGCGAAATCATGTTCGACTTCTTCGACAAATTAAAATCCGTCTCCAAAGGCTACGCCTCCTTCGACTACGAACTCATCGGCTATCGCCCCGGCGCACTCGTCAAGCTCGACATCCTTCTCAACGGCGATCCCGTCGACGCCTTTTCCGTCATCATCCATAAAGACAAGGCCTACAACTGGGGCAATGCCCTATGCGAAAAACTGAAAGAGCTCATCCCTCAACAAATGTTTGAAGTCATCATCCAAGCCGCTGTCGGCAGCCGCATCATTTCCCGCTCCACCATCAAAGCCTTGCGCAAAAACGTAACCGCCAAATGCTACGGCGGCGACATCAGCCGCAAGCGCAAACTGCTCGACAAGCAGAAGGAAGGCAAGAAGCGCATGAAGGCCGTGGGCAATGTTGAGATTCCGCAGGAAGCGTTCCTGGCTGTGCTGTCCATGGACAAGACTTAGGCGTCAGCTTTTGATGCCGAATCGCTCCCGCATTTTATCCACATTGAAGCCACCGATTCCACCGGCCGGCAGGCGAGCATCCTGGTTTTCAATATAGTCGAGCAAATCCTTTAACTGTTTTCTTCCCTCTGGACTTTTCGCCGCTTCGCCAGGTGTGCGGTTTCCCAATGCGGGAATTTTTTCCTTAAGCCACCGCTCCGTGAAATAGGCTTCCAATTCGGGCTTTAATTGCAGCAGTTCTGCCGGGGATATCTTGCCCTGCGCCGGAATTCCCTTCATGAGCATTCCCTTCGTGGGCGTTCCAAACTCCTGCTCGTGAATACCGGAAGATTGGCTGCTGGGAGACTTTTTCTGAACAGACTCCATTGTCTCTTCGTTCTTGGTCAAAAGCTTTACTTCTCCCAAACTCCGCAGCTTCTTTTCCCATTTTTTGAACCGTTCCCGGGAGTTTGTTTCCAAATGCGCTTCACCAAGTTTTGCATCCAACCGAAGCGTACCGGTTACATACTCTTTTTGATTCATCCAGCTAAAAATGTCCTGCTTTTTCTGAATGGTATGCTCGAAATTCTTTTGCTTTAAGAGAGCATTCTTGAGCCCAACAATATCCTCACAAGCAAAGCGGGCCTTGATGAAAATCAAATCGTCACCATC
>JAYUHW010000176.1:0-7794 GCA_043766615.1 Fibrobacteria bacterium
GTGAGTTTGCTTGCGAATGGGGCTTGGAAAAGTTTTACCCGGGAGAATACATTCGGTGGACTACCCGACAATGGTGTGACATCGTTGGCCATCGGCAAAGATGAAAAATGGTTTGGCACTAGAAATGGTTTTGCTTTGCTACGAGGCTCGGCTTGGACCACGTATGCTGGTGAAAAAATTTCGGGCCGATTACCTCAAAAAATTGTTACTGCCATTGCCTTGGATTCCTCCGGAAACAAATGGATTGGCACCATAGCCGGATTGGTCCGTTTTACTGGTTCAAGCTGGAATTTAATGACCAAGGAAAGCACACTAGGGGGGTTGCCCCATAGCAGCATCACTTGCCTGGGCATTGGGCCCAAAGGCGAAGTATGGGTGGGAACCCAAATAGGATTGGCGCGGCTTGCATCTGGTGCATGGACCTCTTTTCAAAACGACACAGGTTTATCTGAAATGGCTCAAGAACTTGTTTATAATTTGCGCGTAGACCCTGCTGGAGTGCTGTGGGCTTCCATAAAAGGCGGAGCGGCACGGTACGGCGGAGGTTCATGGACCTTGTTTACTAAGAACAATTCTTCCGGAATTCAGACCCGGTATGTTTACTCGGTTATGCGCGGGGATGCGGACGAACTGTGGTTTGGAACCCAAAAAGGGGTAACACAGAGGATTCCCGTACTCGAGGAGTAATCAAGCCTATTTAGGCCTGATTTGACCTACTCAGGCCTAATCTACGGCAAAAAAACTGTAGCCCATGGACTGGTTGCCATTTAATGTACCGATTCCCTGGAAGGTCAAGACTTCACCACCCATATACCTTTTGATTGCCATCTTTGTAAAGCCACTGAATTCATGCAAGGTGGATTGCTGAAGACGATCCGCGCTTCTTTGCAAAAGTGATTTCCCATTTTCCATATAATCGATTTCCAGCGCAGTTGGAACCTTTACTCCCATGGCGTTGGACGCTGAGATGGCTTTGATATGGACCGGTTTGAGAAGGACTAGACCAGTTGGTGTTTGCCTTAATCCGTAACCGATTGGTTTCGAATCAAAATGGGAGTTGGGGTTGAGTAGATACCCGACTTCCAGCGTACCGGATTGGGAGATGTACCGGTAACCGGATTCCACCAAGCCCGGTGCCATGTCGGTTTGAAAAGTGTGGTCCATATAGGCCAAGCCGCTTACCTTCAAGGTATCTGCATTAATAGCGAGGGTACCCGTAAATTTTGCTCGTGGAATATGGATGAAAATACCCACCCCATTTGAGGACCCAAATTTGAACATGCCGTCCCCCCAAACTTTTCCTTGTTCAATTTCCGTAAATTGGAGGTCCATCAAATAGGAGACATCCTTTTTGCTGGTGGCAAAATGAACATGATGCGTTTGTGGTAAATTTCCTTCAAACCAGATTTTCTCGTGCACACGGAGCTGGGAATTGGAATCTGTGAAAATGAAATTCTTTTTTTCATATTCCCGTGCCACCGAATAATTGCGGCCTTTAAAGCCAAGCACAGTTAGATCTGCACCGCAAACCGGAGATTTAAATGAGCCAAGATTAACGCGGGAAAAATTCAAGCTAACCTGGATATTCCCATCCAGAAAAAGGTGGTAGGTCCAAAATTCATTATAAGTCTTACTGGCGCTTTGATGTGGTTTTAGGTCTGCCAGCGTCGCGTCGCGCAAGCCTGCTGTGGGTAGGCCAATCTGTTCTGAAGCCTGTAATGAGCCGAGTAAAACTGTAATGAGGGTTAGCCAAAGGGTAGGCTGCAATGTCAGTCTAATGTTCAGGATTGGATATTTCATCATATTCCTAATGATACAAGGGTTTCAGGACGATTGCCAATCTGTTGGGTTAAACTCTGTCAGCGCGACAGGTGATGAGTCATCCACGTCCAAATTTGAGGCAGAGAATGGCAGGCACTTGAGAGGGAACCGCCAATCCAGTGCAGAGGCAATAAGCCACGAACTTTTAGCACAATTCCAAGTCCCAACAGCAACAAAATAAAAACACTGATTGTGGAAAAAAGGAAGCCGTAGATGTGTAGATCCGATTGACGCCATCGAAATTCTCTCGACAAACGGTATACAAACAGACCCAGCATGAAGAAAATGAATGTATTCCAGCCAACTTGCATTCGTGGCTGCACCAGAATACCCATCAACATCAGCAGGGTAGCCCATAGCGGCAGAAAATAGGGCGCCCAGGCGGCAAGCGGATTGGAGCCTTGGAGTTGCACTTCGCCCCCGGTTTTGAGGGAGGCGGATAAAGATTGGGGTGGGGCCAGGGTTAGATATCCGACCAGGGCATGGGTCAATTCATGCTCAAGGGTATCCACAAATTCAAACGGATCGTCCTTATGGATACGGCCCATCAAATATCGGAATGCTATTCGAAAGGTGATACCTGCGATACACGCCAGCGCCAGTGGATGCCTAAGCGAACCCATACCAAACCCGTTCAACCGAGCCGCATGCCAGAATCCGTTGGCCATGGCCACAGCCAGAATAGTCAGGAAGGGAAGCAGGGCCCAGCGCAAGGCCATGCCGAGGAGTTGCGGCATCCAGCAAAGGATAGAAATACCGACCAGTGTTGAATATCTTTAATCTAAACACTAAGCCTGGAGTAGCTCATGTCCGCCATCAAGTCCGTAGTCGCCCGACAGATTCTCGATTCCCGTGGAAACCCAACCGTTGAGGTGGATGTCACTCTAGCCAATGGAATCCTGGGTCGGGCTGCCGTACCCTCCGGCGCATCCACAGGCGAACGCGAAGCTGTCGAATTACGCGATGGTGACAAGACCCGCTACTTAGGCAAGGGTGTCCTCAAGGCCGTTAAAAACGTGAATGGCCCCCTAGCCAAGGCTTTGATAGGTAAAGACGCCAGCGAACAAGGCGCGTTAGATAAAATGATGATTGATATCGACGGTTCGCCGAATAAAGGCAAGCTCGGCGCGAATGCGCTGCTAGGCATTTCCATGGCCCTGGCCCGAGCCGCCGCCCAAGATCAAAGCAAGCCACTGTATCTGTACTTGGCCGCATTGGCCGGGAATTCCAATCTCACTTTGCCCTTGCCCATGTGCAATATCATCAATGGTGGAGCCCATTCCGATGCCCCCGTCGATTTCCAGGAGTTCATGATTGCACCGGTAGGTGCCAAGAATTTCTCTGAAGGTTTGCGCATGTCCGCGGAAATTTTCCATGCCCTCAAAGCTTTGCTCAAGAAGCGCGGACTCTCAACGGCAGTGGGTGATGAAGGCGGCTTCGCGCCCAACCTCAAAAGCGTGAACGATGCACTCGATTCCATCCTCAAGGCCATCACGCAAGCTGGATACAAACCCGGTCAGGATGTAAAAATTGCTCTCGACGTAGCCTCCTCGGAATTCTATGACAAAGACAAAGGCAGCTATACCTTTCACAAGTCCACGGGTAAGACCTTGAGCCCAAGCAAAATGGTCAAGCTTTATTCCGACCTTTGCGCCAAGTACCCCATCTATTCCATTGAAGATGGTATGGACCAGAATGATTGGGAAGGCTGGAAGGAATTGACCCAGGCCCTGGGCAAAAAAGTGCAATTAGTCGGCGATGATTTATTTGTGACCAACCCGGCCATTTTAAAACGCGGCATCGATGAAAAAATCGGCAATGCCATTCTCATCAAGGTCAATCAAATCGGGACTTTGACGGAAACCTTGGAAGCCATTCACATGGCCCAAGCCGCAAAATTCGGAGTGGTGGTATCCCACCGCTCTGGCGAAACGGAAGACTCTTTCATTGCCGACTTGGCGGTGGCAACGGGCGCGGGTCAGATCAAAACCGGATCCTTGAGCCGCACGGACCGCGTTTGCAAGTACAACCAACTCATCCGTATCGAGGAGGCTTTGGGCGCCAAGGCCAAATGGAAGAAGAACGCCTTCTAAGGGTGGCTACTTCCCAAGTCTGGGAGACCTAAAACAGGGGATGGAGAGCTAAAGCAGGGAATTGGAAAAGGCGGTTATTTCTTGCCGCCTTTATCCTCTGCTTCCTCTCGAATTTTTGTCTTACGTTCCACACGTTTGACTGCGTATTTGGTCACAATAGTTCCGTTGGTACCTCTTGCCCGTACTTCAAAATCTTCGAAGTTGACGGGTACCTCGGTCTTAATCCTTGGCTGCGGGATCAAGTGGACGATGACCTTGTCGGCCTGTCCCTCCGGCTGGACTTCCAAGAACCACACCTTACTTTGTGCGCTACCCTTGGTCAAATCATACTGTTTGTCACGGGTGATACCGCCGATTTGAAAGCGCTTAGCTAGGATGGCGCCACCGCGGCCGTCGCGATAAAGCATGTTGTAAATAGTCTTGTCATCGCTGCGATCAAATTTTTGTGCGGAAAGTATTTTGTTGCCTACGTAGTTTTTCTCACCCACCTTGGTAACGGCAAAAGTTCCGTCTTCCTTGAAGGCAATGATTTCATCAAGTGTGGAAAAATTATCGCCGATAAGTTCGCCGTCGCGGACCGATGTGCCGACAAAGCCGTTTTCCCGGTCCATGTAAACTTTTAGATTGGACAGGATAACGTCAGAGGCATCGATGGCATCGAAGCGGGAAATTTTTGTCTTGCGCTCGCGGCCCTTGCCGTATTTGGACAGCAGGTTTTCATAATAGGAGATGGCATAACGTGTCAGGCCTTTGAGGTTTTTTTCCGTTTCCGCGATTTCTTTTTGGAGAACGATCATTTCTTCATCAGCCTTGAAGCCGTCAAATCGGGAAATGCGCTTGATGCGGATTTCGGTGAGGCGGGTTAAGTCTTCCACCGTCACATCCCGCACAAATTGCTTGCGGAATGGTTTTAGACCTTTTTCAATCGTGTCCAGAATGGCTTCCCAAGTCTCGCACTTTTCAATCTGACGATAGATTCGCTCTTCGATAAAAACCTTTTCCAAAGATTTGTAATGCCACTTTTCCGACAAGTCATGGTTACGGATTTCAAGTTCAGTTTTAAGCAACTTGACGGTATTCTGAACGCTGAGTTCCAATAATTCTGTGACGCCCAAAAAGACTGGTTTGTTTTCAAATATGACACAACAATTGGGAGAGATGGAAATTTCGCAATCCGTAAACGCGTACATGGCATCGATAGCCTTGTCTGCGTCCGCACCGGGAGGAAGATGGACGACGATGTCCACATTTTTAGCGGTCTTGTCTTCAATGCGTTTGATTTTGATTTTGCCCTTGTCATTGGCTGTGACAATGGAATCCATCAAGCTGCCGGTTGTGGTTCCGAAGGGAATTTCTGTAATCGCAAGGGTCCGAGGGTCTACTTGCACGATACGGGCCCGTACTTTTAATTTCCCTCCGCTTTGCCCATCATTATAATTGGAAGCATCGACAATGCCGCCCGTGGGGAAGTCCGGTAGCAGTTTGTATTTCTCTTTTTTCAGCACGGCAATGCAGCATTTTATGAGTTCGATGAAATTATGCGGCAGAATCTTGGTGGCCAATCCCACCGCAATGCCTTCCGCACCCTGGGCTAGCACCAGCGGAAATTTCATGGGAAGGATCACTGGTTCCAGATTTCGACCGTCATAGGAGCGTTGCCACAATGTGGTGGCGGGATTGAAGGCCACTTCCAGGGCGAATTTGCTCAACTTGGTTTCAATATACCGGGCTGCGGCAGCGCTGTCCCCGGTCATGGGATCGCCCCAGTTTCCTTGCGTGTCGATGAGCAGATTTTTCTGGCCAAGATTGACCAAGGCATCGCCAATGGCGGCATCCCCGTGGGGATGATACTTCATGGTTTGCCCAATGATATTTGCCACCTTGTGGTAACGGCCATCCTCTTCTTCCCGTAGGGAATGCAGGATGCGGCGTTGCACGGGTTTTAATCCGTCGGCTAAATGGGGGACGGCCCGGTCCGTGATAACATAGGACGCATAGTCCAGGAAGTACTCCTTGTACATGTCCTGAACATGGGGAATATGATCTTTCAAAGTATTGGAAGCCATTTTTAGGTCTCTACCTTCTCTACCTTCTCGGCATTTTCTCTACCCGCGCGGCTTTCAGCCACCAGCAGGGCGGCGTCTTCAACCACATCTTCTTCCATGCGCAGATTTTCCATAATGAAATCGCGTCGGGCCGGGGTGTTTTTGCCCATATAGTATTCCAGGATTTCGCTTACCTTGGTATCGCCGTGGAGGACTACCGGTTCTAGCCGCATATCCTTACCGATAAAACCTTCGAACTCGCCCGGTGAGATTTCACCCAAGCCTTTAAAACGGGTGATTTCGGAATTGCGGCCAAGTTTATTAAGGGCCGATTCTTTTTCGGCTTCACTGTAACAATACAGCGTTTCTTTTTTGGTGCGCACTCGGAACAAAGGCGTTTGCAACACATACACGTGACCACGCGCAATCAGTTCCGGAAAGAACTGCAATAAAAAAGTGAGTAGCAAAAGGCGAATATGGGCACCATCCACATCGGCATCCGTTGCCACAATAATTCGGTTATAGCGCAGTTCTTCCAAGCCTTCTTCAATGTTGAGCGCATGTTGCAGCAAGTTGAATTCTTCATTCTCGTAGACAACTTTTTTCGACATACCATAGCAGTTCAGGGGTTTGCCCTTTAAGGAAAAAACCGCTTGCAAATTGACGTCGCGCGCTTTGGTAATTGAACCAGATGCCGAGTCGCCCTCGGTGATGAAAATCGAAGAGTCTTCCCGGCGCTTGTGGTTGGTATTCCAATGGACATTGCAGTCGCGCAATTTTTTATTGTGCAGGCTGGCCTTCTTGGCGCGCTCGTTGGCCAAACGTCGGATGCCGGCCATGTCCTTGCGCTCGCGCTCGCTTTGTTGGATCTTGGCCAACATCTCCTTGGCGGTGTCCGGATTTTTATGGAGATATTGCTCCAAGTTTTTGCGTACGAATTCGACGATCCAAGTACGCAGCGGACTGCCTTTTTCATCGTAGGTGGTGGAACCGAGCTTGGTTTTTGTCTGCGACTCAAAAATAGGCTCGTGCATGCGAATGGAAATGGCCCCGACAATAGAGGCGCGCACATCCGACGCTTCGAATTCTTTTTTATAAAAATCTTTACACGCCCGAATAATGCCTTCCCGGAAGGCAGCGAGATGGGTTCCACCCTCGGTAGTGAATTGTCCATTGACAAAGGAGAAGTAGCGTTCGCCGTAGGAGTTGTCATGGGTCAGGGACGCTTCCAAATCAGCATCCTTGAAATGGATAATCGGGTAGCGCTTGGTGGTGTCAGTATGCCGGGTGAGCAGGTCCAGCAGCCCATTCTTGGAAAGAAATTTTTGTCCGTTAAAATTAATGGTCAAACCGGCATTCAAGTAGACATAGTACCAGATGCGATCTTCAATGAACTCGGATACCCAAGCAAACTTATGGAAAAGTTCCGGATCCGGCGTGAAACTCATCAACGTGCCGTTCGGTTCCTGGGTGGCTTTTTCTTTTTCTTCTATTTTGAGGGACCCCTTGGCAAAGGTTGCGCATTTGGTGCGACCGTCCCGAAAAGACTGCACTTTAAAATGCGCGGACAAGGCATTGACAGCTTTGGAGCCGACGCCGTTTAGCCCCACCGATTTCTTGAATGCATCGCCATCGTATTTTCCACCGGTATTGATTTTGGATACACAGTCGATGACTTTTCCTAGTGGAATACCTCGGCCATAGTCCCTGACCGTAATGGTCCCGTCGTCGGCAATGGAAATGTCGATTTGCTTTCCGGCCCCCATAACGTATTCGTCGATGGAATTGTCGACGATTTCCTTAAAAAGGACATAGATGCCGTCATCATGCGCGGA
>JAYUHW010000177.1:0-4351 GCA_043766615.1 Fibrobacteria bacterium
TATATGGACGGGATGTTGGCCGGTTTTGTAGTGGCATGTAAGGAAAAAGGCAAGAAGTAAATTTTTTCCATTCCGATTCAATACTTAGGGCCCTCTAAAAGGGCCCTATTTTATTTTAGCTGAAATGACAGAAATTTTTAATGCGATACCGCGTGGCTCACAGCCCCATTTTTACAAATACGGTGTCGCGAATTTGGTTTCTTAGAAACTCTATTCTTAAATCACACCTTTCTTTGCCGCTCACATTGAAGTACACCATCCCCGTTTTGTTGCCATTTGGCGGGACCTCAAATTTATCGACCTGATTGCTCTTCAAATCTTTTAGGAACGCTGTATTGCTCGAGCTCGCTGTAGCCACATTAATTATTGTAATCGGAAGTCCCACAGGAAGCCAAAAGGAGCTACACCCGGACTGGGAATCACAACTTGTCGAACCAAACCAAATAAGACTATAAAACCAATAACCGTAAACCCAGAAATGCAGTGGATAATAGGTTTCAAACGCAGAAATGCCGGTATGGGTCTCTGACGGACCAACGAGTGATACACTGCCATAATTGAGCCTAATGGTATCCGCCGATTTGTTATCAACATGAATTTCGATGATTCGGGTATTGTTAAGGCCTGCTTTTGCCGCAATCCGTGGGTTGGATTCCAGACTTTTGATTCCACCCGAAAAAGCCACGTCTTGTTTCGTTGTGCTCTGCATGGAAGTGACCCTTTCTCCAGAAATGGGGTGATAGGATACGGCACAACTTGAAAAAAGTAGTGTTGCCATGACAAAGACAAAATTGTGTTTATGCAACAGCAAACTTTTATGTTTAAAACCATTGGTATTTTTCATGGAATCCAATTTGAAGTGTGAGGAATTGGTAAAGGTACTTAACTCATTTAGGTAAACTGGCTGTCTTTTCCAAGTATGAAAAAAGACCTTCCTAATGCAATCACCGTGGTTTTCATGGCATAATCGGAAGCGACTTGCCTGTAAAACATTTGAGGGTGTGCCATGCGAACATTCAGTACTCATCTAAAACTACTCTCCATTGGTATTCTTTTCTGGACGATTTCATTCTGTCAGGCTCAATCGTGGCGAACCGACTCGCTGACCGTGGTGATGCTCATTGATTCGAATCGCATTAAGACCAAAACCTTTGCGAATATTGTCACGGCTGAAAATGGGCGGATAACGACGGTTGATTTTTCCAAATGCAATCTTCAGAGTCTTTCCGGAATCATTGGAAATATGGATGCTTTGACAACTCTTATTCTCAGTCAAAACAGTTTGAAAACTTTACCTGCTGAAATCGGATACTGCACTAAACTGACCTCTATTTACCTGAAGGGGAATACTTTCAAATCTTTGCCGACGTCCGTTTCAAAATTGACAAATCTGATTTTTTTGGATCTTTCGGACAATCTTTTGGATTCCATTCCGAGGCAGGTTTTTGCCTTGGCCAGCCTCAAGGAATTATGGCTGAACAACAATTTATTGAAGAGCATTCCTCCCGAAATGGACAGCCTGCAAGCTCTGACCAAACTCAGCATTGTGCACAACCAGCTTTCTACCATTGCACCCGAAATCGGCAAGCTCTCCAAGCTGAACGAACTCGTGCTAGAAACAAATAAGTTGGTAAAGCTTCCATCAGAAATTGGAAACTGTACGGCTTTACAAGGTGTGTCATTAAGCGGAAACCAATTGGACTCCCTACCGGACCGATTCGGGAATCTATCACATCTCTTAACTTTGAGCCTGGTTGGGAATAAGTTTACGGAAGTGCCCAACAGTATCCTCAGGCTTTCGTCCTTAGCCAGTTTGAAACTCGGATACAATGCGCTAACCACGCTTCCGGACTCCCTTAAACAGCTTTCCAAGTTACAGACCGTATACCTAAACAACAATCAAATTACCGGTATTCCTGAAGGCTTTTCCAACTTGGGATCTATTCAAATTCTTGATGTATCCAGTAATAGGCTTACCGGCCTGCCCATGGGAATCGTGTCGCTTAGGCCCGTCTATGGTTTAAATGTTTCGCACAATATTCTCTGCAATCTTGACGCAAAACTTTCGACCTGGATTGATCTTTATGATAAAACCTGGCGAGCCTCTCAAGAGGGTTGCAGCGTTGCGAACGGGTTAAAGGACTCGAAAGGCAAGGATAAAAATCGGACAGGGTTGAGCATTATCAGACAAGTGGGCGCCTCTTCTTTTACAGTTAGTTTTCCACAGACTGGAAATTGGGGGGTCGTTATTGCGAACATTTCAGGTGCGTGTATTTTCGCGAAGTCCTTTAGGTCAAACCAAGCTGGAAGCGAATTTCGAATTGATCTGCCGCAAGCTTTTCAGCGTGGCCTATCCGTCCAGGTGGCGTCTTTTCCAGAAGGCCGAACCAGGCCAGCGCTGATTTTTTAGGTAATAGGTTTTCCTAATCTGTAAATAGTGTGCGAATGCACTTTCAATTGATTTTGAATAGGAAGACAAGACTTCCCGATTGCCACTAAAAACCTCGTCAATGGACTTGGCAGCTTGTATTCCTGAATTCAAACCTTTGTAAATCCCCTGGGAAGAAAGCGGATCGAAAGACATTGCCGCATCCCCAACAGCCAGCCAATTGGAACCGGCGGCAGGAGATGTAACAGCACTATGTGCCGCAATGGGCTGCAACCGTGAAAGCACATTGGAAAAACGGATTCGCTCCTTGGTGTAGGTAGATGCCTCAAGCCTATTCTGCCAAAAATCGGTCGAAGCCTTTTTGCATCGCGCATAAATATCCGCATCGGTCATGAATACAGCAACGGTTTTATCATCAGGCAATGCCGCCGAATACCACCAGCCGTTTTCCTCCGATTCAATCAGCGTGCAACCATTCCACCCGAATGGGTCTTTAGGCGTTTGGAAATAAGCAGCCACTCCCATCAGCCTATCGGAAAGCAGGCGCTTGGCTCCTTTTAGTTTGGCAACCACCGCGGACCGGCCGGTTGCATCGACCATGAATCGTGCGCAATATTCTTGCGTGCAATCCTGGGAATGAATGCTAAAGGTCCAGCCCGATTCAGGAGAATCCGAACTCGTTATTACCGACGCGCCCTGCATGACCTTTGCCCCTGCTTTTTCGGAAGCATGCAGCAACATCGAATCAAATTTTCTGCGATCCAGATTCCAACCATTGCCATAGGGGTTAAAGAGGAAGTTGTTTTCGTACAACTCCTCCATCCCCCAGGCCGATTGGACACCGCTTGATTTTAGGTGATTGCCTGCTAGGAACTGCTCCCAAACCCCCAGTTTTACAAGGGATTCACGCACTTTAGGGACCAATGTTTCCCCATAACGGATTCCATCGAATTGACTTTTTTCAATGAGGAGAACCGAATAACCTTTTTGTAACAATGCAATGGCCGTGGAAGCACCTGCTGGGCCTCCACCTAAAACGGCTACATCGAACGTTTGCAAAAAAGGATGTAATCCGGTTTAGGGATTACGCTCCGATTCTAAATATTTTTCGCCTTTTTTAATCACGAACCCAAGATGATGCCACTTGTCCACCATGGTCTGGAAATCGGTTACATGCCACCTGGTCCACTTGTGCATTTCCGGCGAATCGTCCGTAAAGACATAATCAGGCCGCTGCGCCGGCCACCAAGCCAGGGCTTCATCTTGTTGGCAGTCGAAGAAATCAGCTTGCCAAGGCAAGGCCATTTGCTTGGTGAGGTCACCGGCTTCAAGGACAGCATGTGACAAACGGAAGGGTTCGATAAATTCAAAATGATCCCTCAGAAACCAGCTGGCTTCCATGCCCGGATAAAACGGGCCGCCGATGCAATTTTCCAATGCGGATTTATCCAAACCTTCAGGTGTAATTTCTGTGACGGGTGTAGGCAATCCCACCCAGTCTTTGATAAAATCACCCGCTGCCCATTTTTTCAAATAGGCATATTGCCATTTGCACAGCGTTTCGTTGCGGGGTTCCCCATTCTTTTTTTTCTGGTCCTGATAATAATCGCTCCAAAGCATGGGCATATCATTATCGTCGCCGCCTAAAGGATCGTTCGGGTCGGTGAGCTTGGCGAATACGCGGTTTCTCAGTTGATCGTTCGAGATAAGCGGCATGCTGTCTTCCATGGCATTGTGCTTGCTCTCCATGGTCTTGGGCCTGGCACCATGCGCCTGATGCATTTTCCACATCATCATGCTGACCCACTTTAAATTATTGGCCCGGGTTAGAATGGGATAGAGGTCCTTTGTGAAAGAAGGGGTTTCCGGAATCTTCAGAGACAATGTATCGATAGCCACCTGCAGCAAGGTGTCGTAAAGGTTGATGACATTGGTCAAAGGCGGAGCGAAATCCGGGGGAGC
>JAYUHW010000178.1:0-15993 GCA_043766615.1 Fibrobacteria bacterium
GCCGAATACGCACCGACGATGGACTTCGAACGGTTTTTGTATTGAGAGAAGTAAAATGTTCGCACATATTTGGCAATATTTTTTGGTGTTCGTATTTCCAGGGGGCGAGTCAAACCATTGTGGCTCTCGATTCCCAGTTTGTCCCACGCGCCTTCGGCAATCGGTCGCCAGCATGGGAAATATTCTTTGTCAGAGCCAATTTTGCGCCCAAAGAGCGCATCTGTTTTTTCGCGGAATTTTTACGATTTGGGTTTGTCATAGAACTCCATTCTCAGGTAAATCTACCTGAATGCTGCGCTCCTACTCGCGCACATAGCGCAAGTGTGTCGCAGTTGGACTTTCCACCACCTTGTCAATTCGGAAATGCGATACGGACTCCTGTAAATTCTCGAAGAGGCGCCTTCCACTGCGAAACAGGACTGGCGCTAAAGCAATTTCAAGCTCGTCGATGGCTCCAATGTTCAAGTACTGTTGAATCACATCCGCACCGCCTGCGATCCGAATATCGCGACCGTTCGCAGACTCTCGAGCCTGACTGAGGGCACTTTCCGCACCGTCGTTGACGAAGTAAAAGATGGTACCGCCCGGGCGGACCCAAGGTGCGCGCTTCTGATTGGTCAAGACGTACACGGGTGTGTGGAACGGAGCCTCCTCCGGCCAGGCGCGCTCGCCTTGATCGAACATGCGCTTGCCCATGATGTTGGCGCCAATGCGTTCCGTGGTTTTCCGGAGCATGTCATTTACCTTGCCTGTCTCTCCCCCGGGACCCATCTTGAGGTTATCGCGGAAGTACTGCTGGTTGATTATCCAGGCCATCAGCTTACCCCACTTTGCACCCCAGCCCTTGTACATGGGATTCTCCATGGTCATTCCTTCCGGGGCCATGTAACCGTCTAGACTTAGACCGATGTTTACGAAAACCTTGCTCATAATTTGCCTCTCTGTGATCTGGATGCCGACTCAACCTGTTAGGGACTACGCGCATGAATTTTAAGCAATCCGAGTTGCTATCGGGGTAAAATATATAACCTTTGGGTTTGTGCGCCACATTTTTGGCCAAGAGTCTTTATAGTTGGGTGATAGCTGTTCGCGGTGAGTTGGTCTGGGTAGTGGAAGACGGCTTGATTCATCTGCTCGGTATTGAACACCTTCAATCGCACGAGCAAGTGAAAGTCCTTCACCGTTAAGCCAGTGACGGTTTGAAACAAATCGGGTTCTAACTTGATGAGCTTATTCTGCATCGCAGTCAGCATGCCCTCTTTGACTTTGTTTTTGACTGCCTTGCCCTTTTTACTTTTGTTGATAATGGTCTCAATGATATTGTCGCCGAGCGCGCGCCAGCCTTCGATGCGTTCCACCGCGGCAATCTGGGTCATATTGGAACCACCATAGGCCAGCACAGGCAGGAATGACACGTGATCCTTGGCGGCATTTTCCGGGTTCGACTCGCCTGGTGATAACCCGATTCCGTACTCGGACAGTTGCCGCAAAGCACGAGTCGGGGCGAAATCGAACACGAAACAGACGGGCTTGAGAATTTCCTCTTCGTTCGGATTGTCACCGTTGGGGTTCTTGATGGACCAAGGCGAATGGACGCGAAACGCGGCCTGAAAGTAGGTCTCCTGCGACTTGAGATTGCGTAACATCAAAATGGATGACCATGCTGATACCGTAACTACGGTGGTCAGCTTGCCGCACGAAAGCGTGATCGATTTCATCTCTAAACCGCTGCGGATGGCCTTACGAAAAGGGGGGGCAACTTTTCGAGCCCGATGCCAGCCGAGGTGCCTGCCGCGACTATGACCTGAAAGATATTTTGCTTGCCGGTAGCCTATATAATTTCCGGATCCGTGTTCATCGAAAAATTAAAATGGTGGGTGCCATTTAAATTGGCATTTGCAATGGGTATGACCCTATGTTTCTTGATTGTTTTTTATTCATAAATGAAAACGCGATCCGTTGTAATTTTAGGCTTGCTGTATTGCCTGCTTCACTTTTTGGATATTTATTTTTCACTTTATTGGATTTCGAACCAAAAACAATCCGAATTGATTGCTTTACTAGGTTCTGGAGTGCTTTTTTCGATTCCCGGAATATTAGGCTCAATTGCGTCAATATTAGTGCGATTACAAAAGAGCAAATCGACTCCAAGTCAGCAATAAGCGAAGGAGAAAGAACGGCTCAGATTCCGGTCGCCAAGGTAATGCTGGCTACAGTCCAATAGGGCCAACGACGATTTCCAGACACGGATGTCGGAGGTTTACCGGCAATGGTGTCATTTACAGTAATGGGATCTTCATTTTTGTTTTTTGGACGAGCGTGGCGAATTTCAAACTCTGACTGCACATTTCGGAAAATCATATCTATCATGTCACTTGCATACATGTCCATGATGCGCACGGACGGCTCTATGGTCAAAAGCTGGTACATGTACTGCTTGCCCTTTTTCATGGTTGCATAAGTTGCCGTGTACATAACCCCAAGATGCTTAGATAAGAAAACGCTATCTGCATGCGTCTTTATTCGGCTGATTTTTCGAGCCGATTGGAGAATGATTTTGATTCGATATTTCAGTTGAAATAAAGGTCAGCAACAGGGAAAAGGCGGTGTTTATTGGAGCATTCCCAGAAAATTCTGGGATGCTTGCTCAATGGGAATAGAAAAATTTTCCAAGCGTACGATTGCCAATCTGAACAAAATAAACTCCGGTAGGTGCTTCGCTCCCGGAAGTGGCTTTACCATTCCACTGGTAAGCGTATCCGGTAGGATGTACTGTGGCGATTTTATTGCCCATCATCGTATAAATATTAAGCGGTTCTGACAGCCCAGCCTTGTTTAATCCTGGGTGGATAAGAACTAGCTTGCCCATTTGTAAAGATTGAAAGCCAGATTCTGGTTTTGGATTTGCAATTTTAAAATTGGAAACTGGCGAGGGTACTGAATCAAATGTGATCTTAATTAATTGAACTGTCAGTAAAACATCCAAAGTCGGGCTCTTCACGTATTTCTTCCAGCCATTCAAAAGCACCCCTACAAGGGCAGCAGAATCAGGATAGCTTAAAAGCTCCGGATATGCGCCATTTGCGGTAGAATCAATTTTAATTGCACCAGATGGTGACACAGTTTTATAAGTAAGCGCCAAGGTTGCATTACCATACCAAATGTACATTAGAGGTTCAGCGTGCTTTTTACCAACTGCATCGTATATCGTAACTGTATCTCCTTTCACATTCGCAATTCCAAACCAATATTCATCCCATCCCGGATTTTTGAAGGGAAATTGGCCGTCGTTGATTTTAAGAAAAAAGTCTAATTGGCTTGGTAAAAAATTTTTCTGTCCTTTTTTACTGATGGCATAATTCACTTTGCGGTTGACGTAGGCACTACATGTTCCCTTAGCCTCAAAATCCGTCATCAACATATACTCAGTGGAGGGGCTTAGAACATTGAGGTTGCTCATGGATTTGTCCACCTTGACAGCTTCACCCTTTCGAGCCATCGTTGTCGCCGATTCACCTTCAAGAATGAATTGCGTAGCCGTTTGCAAATGATAGTTCTGTTCACAAACTGAAGCTGCTGCAGCAGTTACTAGAACCAACGCCAAAATCATGGTCAACATTGCTTTCATTTTTGCCTCTGGGAACGGGTTTGCGGAAACCATGCCCAAACCCAATCTAGGCCAAAACTTGGGAAAAGCAAGGGCATTTCCTTTAATTTCTAGCTTTTTGGCATGGAAATCCGCTGTTCTTGGCCAATTGGACTCACGTTTTGAACGCAGCCGTCAAAAAACCCTGCCGGGTGCTCTATATCTCCTCAACCTACAGTAGGGACGAGAAGGACAATCAGAATCCTTGGATGATGGATACCATTCGCCATCTAAGAGAAAAAGACTACCTCATCGAAGTTCTCGCGCCCGCCTACCGCGGCCTTAAAACGCATTCCGTGGATGGAATCCGCGTGCATCGCTTTCGATACTTTTTCTCGAGATGGGAAACCTTAACCCATGATCAAGGCGCGCCCAATAAAATTCGCGGCAGTTTGTTTTACAAAATGCTCGTTTTTCCTTACATCTTTTTTGGCATGCTGGCAGCGATGCGCATGGCCCGAAATGGTCATTTTGATTTCATCCACTGCCACTGGCCGTTTCCGCAGGGGCTTATGGGTTGGGCCGGGGGCTTGGCAGCACAGGGATCGTCCCGTCCGAAACTTATCCTGCATTTTTACGGCGCCGATTTGCTTTTGGCCGCTAAGTTCAAGCCCATCGCGCCCATCCTGCGCTTCTGTCTGCGCCGCGCCCATGGGACCATTTCCATTACCCATTTCACGGCAGGTTTGGTAACCGCTATTTTGCCGGTTAAGCAAAGCATCATCGCTTTTGGATCGCCTTTGACCGGGGCGCCGATGCCGCCGGCGCAGAATCAGGAAAAAATAATCCTAACGGTTGGTCGAGTTGTCGAGCGGAAAGGCATTATCTACCTGATTCGCTCGTTACCAAAAATCCTGGTCACTTTACCGGCCAAAATCGTCATTGTCGGCAAAGGGGATCCAAAGGTGGAAGCCGAATTGCATACAGTTGCTCGGGAACTGGGAATTGCGGATAAAGTGGTTTTCGCAGGCAAGATTTCTGAGGCGGCATTGATCGAGTGGTATCGACGCTGCGATGTATTCTGCCTTCCCTCTATCGTGGATTCGCAAGGCGAGACCGAAGGTTTGGGCGTGGTCCTATTGGAAGCCCTCAACTATGCCCGCCCGGTAGTGGCTTCCGATGTCGGTGGCATTCCCGATATTGTCAAAGAAGGCCTATCGGGGCTATTATGCCCACCAGCCGATGCCGATGCTCTGGCTGCCACGCTTCTGCGTGTTCTTGAAAATCCAGAACTGGGTGAAAGACTTGGAAAACAGGGTCATGATTTTGTGGGCAAGGAATTCTGCTGGGAAACCATCGTATCCCAGTACGAGCGTTTTTATGCCGATGCCTCGCAAGCCCGGGCTCCCATTGAGAGTAACACGTAGGATACTGCGCTTAAGTCCCCGTTAATCATGGATTTTACTTGAGTGGATGCAGTCCATTAGCCTGACGGATGCCACGAGCACGCACCCACAGGGCTTTGTCCGATTTTAGAAATCTAGCCAGAGCCGAGCCCGTACACCCTACAGCCTGAGCTGCTTCCGATGTTTGGCCTCGATATTTATTCAGAAAATAGACGGCCCGAAATGCCAACAGGGGGAAATCCACATGATTGGGGCTGGCATTGGCCCGAAACTTTGGCGATTGGAAAACAGGCGTAGACTCGATGTCTTGTTCCAAGCTTTCCTTCGAATCACCAGGAACCGTAGTCACACCATTTATTTGCAAGGCCAAGGTGACCCGTAGTCTATGCAGGGCATCTTCCAGATTACCCTTCGATTCTCGCCGCGCATCCGCTTCTATGGCTATTCCGGACTCCGTGTGGATAAGCCTAATGCCGCTGTAAACGCGGTTGCGCTTTTGTCCGCCCGGCCCCGAGCCTTGATACCTGGACTGCTTACAGGCCCGTAAGAAATCTTCCGGCGGCAGCGCCAACCAACCGCAAAGGGAAAATGCATCGAAGGAAAGCGCCGGTTTTATTTTCAAAGTGGAGTGTTCCTCATCCTTGATACTGCCAGAAATTTCAAAGAAAGGCTTCCGGTCAAAAACGGAATGAGGTAAAATGCCGCCAAAGCGCCCAGACGCATAGACCAGGAAAAAGCCCCAGGCCATTTTTGCACCGCCATGCCCAAACTCCATCCCAGAATCATCCACACCAGTATGGGCGCCATCTTTGGCCAGACAACGGATATAGGAAAGAGCCGCTGACTTTTCCGCATCACCATTACGGCAATCACGATATAACAGAGAATGGCGGACAGCGTCGCCCCCCACAATCCAAAACGCGGGATCAGCAATAGATTTCCTCCCACAGTAACCGCGGCCCCCAGACCATTGCTCCAGATAAGGTATCGGGTTTGTTTGGCGATATAGATTCCCAAGGTAAAATGAATAAACCAGGCTTGAAAAGCATAGGCTAGCAAAACGCCTGGAACGATTTCCAGCCCCACCCAGTACGCCCTGTCTATGAGCGGCCGCCCAAGAATTGGAAGCGCCACCAGCTTGTCCAGAAACACCATCAAGGTTACCGAGGCATACCCGATGAACAGGCACAGATACCGCAGGATGTTTCCAAAAAGCTCCGGCGCATCCGGGTCCTTATGCCGTTGCAAAAAGAATGGCTGCCATGCCATACGGTACATCTGCACCAGTAGCAAACCAAAAACACCCAGTTTCCAAGCTGCCGAAAAAATGCCCGTCAATTGCAATACATCGTACCCGCGGCCAGGATACAGCCGTTCTATATCCTCAGGCTTTAGAAATCCCAAGCACAATCGACCCGCCATTTCATTCACTATTCCATAAAGACCGGCCGGTACCAGCGGCAAACCGAATTTGATCAGTTGCCTAAAGGCCTCCGTATCAAAAGTCATACGGACATTGGCCCAGAGTATGGGCAAGATGAAAATAAACGTTCCGGCACTGGCCACGAGGTTGGCCCAAAATACCCCTTCCAGTCCTTTATGCTGGTGCAATACAAAAAACCAGTTGGCGGCGATATTGAGAACCACATTGCCTAGTCTAAGCAGTGCAAACCGCAAGGCTTCATGTTCAAGGCGCAGATGGGCGAAAGGGACTACCGTCAAGGTATCGAGGATGAGGATTCCGGCCGCGAAGGCCAGCAGGATGCGGTTTTGATCGGGGATGAGAAAAATTCTGCCCAAGGGACCGGACAGCGACAACAGCACTCCAGAAAAAATTACCGTGCCTAGAGTTTGACTGAAAAAAGCCGTGGCAAAAAGTTTTTTCCGTCCCGGCCCATCCACATCGGCAGCCAGGCGCAGGTAGGCGGAATCGAATCCGAACTGGTATACGATGTTCAGAAATGCGACCAGCGCAAATACGATATTGCTGACCCCAAACTCCGCTGTGCTGAGCACATGCGTGTAAAAGGGGACCAGTAGAAAATTCAGGAAACGACTGACGATGGAGGAAACCCCGTAGACTAGGGATTCCTTTGCCAAAGCCCGAATGCGGCTCACTCTATTTTACCCAACAGGGATTCGGCATCAAAGGCGGTCAGCGCCCTTCGGAAAGCCGGTTGATCAGGAATTCCGCGAACCCGCTTTTACGCATAGCGTCCTGGGTCTTGCTGATATCATAGGCCACGCGGATGATCTCTACGGACATTTTCTCGGTATCACAAAAACACCAGCTTGCGAGTGGATTGCGATCTCGGGGTTGGCCCACACTGCCGTCGTTGACGAGGATGCGCTGATCGGGCCCCAAAGTATAGGCCAAAGTCTCGGACACTTTGAAGGACTGTTCGCCTTCCGTCAAAACGATGATGGGCCAATGGGTATGCCCAATGAAACAGATCTTTTCGGTAAAGAAGGAAAAGGCGTCCACGGCATCATCCAAACTGGAGACATAACGCCAATCGGCCGGGGACCAAGGACTGGCATGGACAAACAAAAGTGGCGGCTCTGAAACCATATACGGGAGCTTGGAGAAGAATTCGATGGAAGCGGGAGTCAGCACCTTGGCTGTCCACTCGATAGCCTTCTGCGCGTTGTAGTTGTTCCACCCCTCTGCCGATTCCCGACCAATGGCAACGCTATCATGGTTGCCAAGAATAGTTATGTCGCTATTTTCAGCAACCAGCTCCACACATTCATTTGGAAAGGGGCCGTATCCGACGATATCCCCGAGGCAAACTCTTTTTTCCACACCAAGGCGCTTCATCGATTCCAGCACCTTTTGGAGGGCCTCTAAGTTGCCATGGATATCCGAATAAATTCCGTACTTCATAGAGTCCTATTATAACCAAATTTAGGAGGGCGGACCATTCCAGCCCCAATTAGGTGGCAGTCAAAAGTAACATTCTGAAGTGGAAAGCGGAAATTTTAGCTTATGGAAGAGTCGAGTTGCTCGCAGTCTTACTGGCAAAACTCGAAGCCCGGCCGCCGCCTTCACCCAAAACCGGACCTTGTATATCCTTGGCACACCGAAATCCGACTTTGAAGTTTCGGAATCCCGGACGATTATTGTACCGGGCGGACAATTCCAAGTTAGAGGCTTCGCTATACCAACTTGCACCACGAATGACCTTGGTAGTCCCTGTGGCAGGCCCTTTGGGATGATCCACGTCCTGTCGACCATATTCCGCGTACCAATCTTGAACCCATTCGAAAACGTTTCCGGACATGTCGTGAAGGCCCCATGCGTTCGCTTTTTTCAATCCCACTTTTTGACTATGATTGTCGGAGTTGTCTCGGTACCAGGCATACTGTCCAGCATTTTCATGCCCCCAATAAAATGTGCCGGAATCTCCGGCTCGAGCCGCATATTCCCATTCTGCCTCCGTCGGCAATCGTCCTCCCGTTTCCTGGCAGTAATTGGCTGCTTCTTCCCAAGTTACCCTGTCCACAGGCAGGGAATCATTGAATCGATACGAAGGATTTTTTCCCACAACCTTTTGATACTGGCCCTGGGTGACTTCAGTTTTATCCAGGAAAAACGGGCCGACTTGGACGAGACGCCCATCCTCTCGATGGTAGGTTCCCTTGGGGACCAGGACCAAAGGGAAGCCGGTAGGTTTTTGCACAGATTCCGTACGGACTATTGGTAGGCGAGCAGTCAGGAAAATAGTACGCACAGCGCTTTCCGACCGATCGATTCCGTCTGATGCAATGACCTTCCAATAATAGCGTCGTCCCAGAGTCAACCCCGTCAATTCCAAAGCCGTGTCCGCAATTCCGGAGGATTGCACTGCGATGGGTGGATAATGTGTATCTACAAGTACCGTGTACAATACCTTGGCACCCAAATCGGGATCACCACCTTTCCAGGTGAGCAGAATAGCAGAGTCTGGAACCACAGATTGGGAATCCGGGAAAAGAGGCACGGGGACGAAAGGGGGATGGTTCAGTGACGGGGACTGGAAGGCGAGGCCTTCAGGAGGAAATGCCGGGCCTACGCCCATGGCATTCACGCCCATGGCTCGGAACCGATAAGAGCTATTCGGTTTTAGGCTGGTAATTTTGATTTTTGGAATCGCGACTTGATCCAAAACGGTTATCCAAGGACCGGAATCCAGTTTTTGTTGGAGGATGTAGACGTCTGATTTGGGAAACGTTTGACATAAGAAGGATAGCTTGCTGCTGTCCGTTTCTTTGTAGGCCAAAGTACCTTCGCGGGGTGGGGAAAGCATGGTTTGTTCCCGATTGAAAAGCAGAACGCTTCGCATGGTTGCAGGACCAATGAAATTGGTGCGCATGTCCATAAAAATATTCGTTCCCAAACTCATCTGCTTATTGCCTAATCCCATAATACTTGCCGCGTCATCTGGCAGGGAGACGCTGGTGGTTTCAGCCTGGAAAGGGCTACTCATTTCCGGCAAGGAACTGAAGCGGGCAAAGGGTTCAAAAATAAAGGACGGCCCCTGCACACCATCGAATAAAATCTCAATTCGGGACTTCAAGGACAGTTTCATTTCACCAGCGCCCTTAAATTCACGTACCGATTTGTCCACCAGTGTCATGCTGTTTTCCGCCATGGGTCGCCACTGGCCAGCATTCAAGCCAAGCTCTCCTTTAAGCGCATTTTTGATCCGGAAGCTGCCATCAGCAGAAAAACCTTGCTCGGGAGACAAAGCATCCATCTTTAAAAAAGGACGGTTCTGCACTTTGATGAACAGGCCCGAACCCAAGGGTACGAGGGTCGGGCGCTGGCCGGGAAGTTCCTCTTCGTAATTGAAATTGCCTTTGCCGTTAATGGTTCCAGCCATATTCGCTGCCACTTCGCAATTTCCCATCACCTGGAATTGAAACATTTCCACGCGTCCATTTCGGATCCGTATCCTGCCGGTTACTACAGGTTGAAACAGGATTTGCGCGCCTGTAAGCGAGAGTTCCATGCGACCGTATATCGGCGCGCCTTCTCCATTGTCGCCCAGCACATCCTGATCTTGGGTTATGGCTGGAAAGATTTGGGTCATGTCCAACCGGGTTTTGAAAGCCAAATCGCAATCCAAAACCGCTTCGGGAAGATCGGCCGCTACGGTTTTAAGGACCCAGCGCCGTCCAATTATTCCGGATTCGGATTGTCCATCTACACCAATCACCCGGCGCAGCAAGCCTCCAAAAGCCGTGTCTGCGATCACCGCCCCAACCTGTGGGACCAAACTGTCCGGAAGGTCGACTAACAGCGTGCCCGGCGTAGGCAGGTAATTCAGAGTGGTGCCGTTTCCAGGCAGAGTCAAGTCTAAATACTTTGGAGCAAAACGCGTCGGAATTGAATCCATCTCTTCAATGAATACAGCGTTTTCGATGGAGTAGCCTTCAATCTGAAGCTTGGACAAATCTGGAGCAAGGATGGAATCGTCAAAAGTCAGCACCAAGTCACGGCTTCCTACCGAGGCCTTTTCCACGGTTATGCTGCTGAGCGCAAAGGCACCAGTGGCCAGTGCCAGCAATACGGAAGAGAAGAGTCGAATAGGGCTTGCCATTACTGAACCTTATTCATCACCTTTTTAAGGACCATCTTTCCATTAAGGCGTAAGGTCACGAACTTCATGCCACTGTTGTCTCCATCCTTGATCGGAAAGGGACCAAGGTTAATGGTCCCGCTTTCAAGGTTGCCGGAAAACAATGTTGAAAGGCTTTTTCCGTAGAAGTCAATCATCGCCACCTCAGCGAAGCCCGCTTTAGGCAAAGTCAATTGAACCTGAACGTCTTGGGAGCCAAGCCTTTTCACTGCCATATTCAGTTTGAGAGCTGCCGCTTGTATTTTTGGAGCCTCTGCCTTAGCTTGTGCGCCAAGTTCCACTTTAGTTTCCAGATCCCGAGTCTCGCCTCGGCCGTTGCTCAATTCCGAAACACGAATCTTGACGGTTTCTGCACGTAGCGGTTCCCGCAATTTGATGACCAGCTTTTGCTTGCCCGCCCACCCCAAGGAAACCAGGAAAACCGTGGCCAAAAACCAATGCGTTGCACGTTTCATAAAACGTTTAATCTTCCTGAGTTAAAGCAGTTCAAGAACATCGATTGTAAAGAAATCCGGCACAGTCCACTATTTATCCAATCGAGTTCAATTTCAACCCAATCGACCACCCTTATTATACCTCCAAAATAAGGCCTCCGCCCTGGAAAACACGGGTTAGTTACTAAAAGTAACCGTCATTTTATGCAAATTATGCGGTCACGTCCACGTTGGTGCCAGTTTTTCGCTTAACTTTACCCTGCACGCTCTACCGGAACTTTATTTCCCGAAATAAATTCGGGACAGAACCCGTAACCCAGGTGTATACTCGCATCGATCATTACCTCTGCAAAAAGGTCATGTTGGATGAATAAAAACGTATTTTCTACCCACAACGGTATGCTTTTCCACTTTGAAATTCGTCTGATAAAACAATGAGCGAAATCTGGAGTCCCTTTAAGCCGAAAGGCCATCGCGGTCGAACGACACGAGCAGCCGCGCCGGTCCAGGCAAAAATTGCATCCAACACTGAAGCCCTGTCCGGTTTGGCTGATACCGAGCGAATCGAGTCCATTGAGGTCATTGCCGGAGACACCAGCCTAAAAACATCCACATCCGGACGTGTAAAAACCTTCGTCCATTACCAGCAAACCTTAACTGCCATTCAAATTGTGGCCGATGCCGCAACAATTATCTTTAGCTTTTTTGCTGGCTACTGGTTATGGAAACTCGTGGGTCCACTTGTCGCCATCGACCTTTACGAACCGGAAGCGCTGAACAGGTATTATTCCTATGTTGGCGTAACTTTGATCACAAGCTTAGTTGGAATGGAAGTCCACGGCCTATATCAAGCAAACCGCAGCTTGATGAATGTGCGCGAGTTTGAACTCATTCTAAAAACTTGGGGCAAAGCCTGCCTGTTCACTTTGGGAATTCTATTCCTGTCCCAACAACTGTATTTCAGTCGAGGTATTTTTATTCTCACATGGATGTGCCTGCTGGTTTTCATGCTGGTGCAGCGCTATGCATTCTTCAAGTTCAACAACTATTTGCGACGCAAGGGCTTTGTGGAAACCACTGCGCTCATTTATGGCGCCGGGGTTGTGGGCCGCAAGCTGATGGAAAAATTCAAACAATCCCCCAAGCTCGGCTACCATGTGGCCGGTTTCATCGACGACAACGGCACCTTTTCCGGCCAAACCGTATTGGGTGCGCCCGTGCTCGGCGGATTTTCGGAATTGCGCGAAGCGATTCGGTCCAGTGGAGCGACCAAACTTTTCATCGCCTTGCCGCAGGTTCCATCCAAGGTTGTCGTGGATATCCTAAACGTGTGCCGGGAAACGGAATGCGAATTCCAAATCGTTCCCTCACTTTATGACATCGTCATTCAAAGGGTTAAAGTTACGGAAGTCGAGGGCATTCCGCTGATCGGCGTAACCGAACCCAAATATTCTTTCAAAACGCAGGTATCCAAGCGCTGCTTTGACCTGGTGGCGGCGTCCTTACTCATTTTGATGCTTAGCCCCGTACTCGCGGCCATTGCCCTTATCGTCAAGTTGACCAGTAAAGGTCCAGTTTTTTTCATTCAAAAACGGGTGGGACAAAAGGGCCGACGCTTCCTATTCTACAAGTTCCGTTCCATGAAAGTGGATTCCCCTGTCTATGCTGTTACCCCCAAGGACAAATTGGATCCGCGCATCACGCCAATTGGCCGCTTTCTCCGTCGCAGTTCCTTGGATGAATTGCCCCAATTGTTCAATGTCATAAAAGGGGAAATGAGCTTAGTAGGGCCCAGGCCGGAAATGCCATTCATAGTCGATCATTACAATGAACTCCATAAGCAACGCCTCAATGTCAAACCCGGCATTACCGGCCTCTGGCAGATTAGCGCGGACCGGAAGATCGCCATCCATGAGAACATGGATTACGATATGTATTACATCAATAACCAGAGCTTTTTGTTGGACATTGTGATCCTAGCCAAAACCATCAGCAGCTGCCTCAAAGGCGTGGGCGCGTACTAGACTGAAATCTTGGTTTTGCGACTGGCGCGGGATCGCATAAAGCCTATTATCCCAGGCAAAATCGACAGAAAAATTATCGCCAGGATGACTATGGTGAAATTCTTTTTGACGATGGGGATATTCCCGAAAAGGTAGCCGGCTGATACGCAAGTACTGACCCAAATCATTGCTCCCGCCACGCAAAAAAGTATGTACTTGCGGAAGCGCATGGTCCCCATCCCAGCCACAAAAGGAGCGAAGGTGCGAACGATTGGAACGAAGCGGGCCATAATAATTGTTTTGCTGCCATGGGTCGCATAAAAGTTTCGCGTCCGTTCCAGATACGCCCTTTTGAATATTCTGGAATCCGGTTTACTGAATAACCTTTTACCTAGAAGCTTGCCAATGGAATAGTTGGTGAGATCGCCCAGCAAACAGGCGCACAATAGTAGGGGTATTAAATAGATTACCTGAAGGGATCCCAAAGCAGCCAGTGAACCGGCGGCAAAGAGCAAGGAGTCGCCGGGCAAGATGGGCGTAACCACCAGCCCCGTCTCACAAAAAACAATTATGAATAGCAAGGCGTATGTCCATGCTCCATAATGGCCGACCACGTCTGACAAGTGGACGTCCAGATGCAAAAAAATATCCACGCACGTTCTTAGAATTTCCATATACCCTGCAATACTAATTTTGGTTGTTTTGTGAAGCTATGGAACTGCGGATCTGCTCCATGACTTTTTCAGCGCCGTCACGAATTGGACTTTGGGCCATGGCTTTAACATACATTCTGCTTTCGGCGAGTAAGGCTTCCAGTTCTCGAAGCAAACGGCCATCGCCCAATTTGTCTTCTGCCAACACCCGGCTGTACCCTTTGGCCGCAAAGGCTTCCGCATTCAATATTTGGTCGCCGCGCGAAGCCGCCTTGGACAAAGGCACTAATAAATTGGGTTTTTGCAGGCTTAAGAATTCAAATATCGCGTTCGAACCGGCCCTAGAAAGGATCAGATCGGTTGCTGCCAACACATCGGAAAGCTCATTGCCTATGTATTCAAACTGCCGATAGCCCTGTGTGGCTTCTTCAGTTGAATCCAGTCCACCCTGGCCGCAAATATGGGCAATGCGAAAACGGCCCAGGAGGCCTGGCAGTGCTGCTCGCACGGCTTGGTTCAAAATCCGGGAACCCAAACTTCCTCCCATGATGAGCAAAAGTGGCTTGGCCGAATTAGCGCTCGCGGAATGAGGCAAACGCAGAAAGGCTTCGCCCTTTTCCTTGTTGCCGGTAAAAAGCTCCACTCGAATGGGAGTACCGGTAACCGATGCCTTTTGTGGGGGAAGATGTTTGAGCGTTTCTGGAAAGCTGGCGCAAATGCGACACGCAAAAGGAATGGAAAGTCGATTGGCAAGTCCTGGTGTCAAATCACTTTCATGAATGATAACGGGAATTCGACGCAGCCATCCCGCTAAAACAACAGGCACGGATACAAAGCCACCTTTGGAGAAAACCAAATCGGGTCGTAGCTGCCCCAGGAGCAACCAGGCCTGGAAAAATCCGACCAGAACTCTCAACGGATCGGTGAAATTACGCCATGCGAAGTAACGCCTGAGTTTCCCTGAAGAAATTCCATGAAAAGGTATGCCTTTGGCTTCAACCAAGCGCTTTTCAATGCCCGCTTTCGAGCCGATATAGTGGACTTCCCAGTCTTCCGCCGCCAATTTCGGAAGCAGGGCAAGATTGGGAATGACATGACCTGCCGTGCCGCCTCCTGTCAATACAATTTTTTTCTTCACTGCCGCCTGCATTTTACTCCAATAGGTAAAATAGCAACAACCTACCAAGATACCGGGCTAGGACGTGCATAAGTCCGGCCAGCCTTGGTACAATGCCTCTATGAGCCTTCCCGCCCCTTGGAATCATATCGAGCCGTATTTGCAAAGTATCCAGGATTTTGATTTGGGGGCGCAAAGACTGGCGGATTTCTTCCAAGGAAAGGAGGAAAAATATCCGCCCGATGAATTGCTCAAAATATTCCTAACCGCAAACCCGCCGCAAAAACTGTTTGAGCGCCTGCTGTTCTGTCTATTCAATATTGGTGTGCCCGATAGGCAAATTGGATCTCGGGCACTACAGGTAAGACGCCTCAAGCGCCTTTGGTTGCGTTTCCACCAAAATGTCGCGTTAAGCGAAATGGAAATGGACTTGATAACAAGGACTGCAAATGTATTCGAACTTGAGACACCAAATCGAGACAAAAATTTGGACGCATTGCGGAAAAGCTTTCAACGACTCATCAATGCAGAACCAGTAACGGAATCCGACCAGAAATTGCTCGCCATGCTGATTGGCGCTGAAGCCGAGGCCCTGCGCATTCGCGTGAACTGGCTGTCGGAAAACACCGACCCTTACAATATGGCCACCATGGCACGCATTCTGCCAAGACTGCGTATTTATGACGAGGCTGTACACGAAGGATTGGATTTGGCCAAGCGGCAAGAGCAAAGCCTTCCCGTGGGTTTGAAAATCCTGAGCTTTGAAGCCCATTTGCACGCATCCGGTTTCAAAAAATGGTTGAATAAAATAACCACTGCGCCTGGTCTAGAAAAACTTGGAATCCTTGTGCAAATCCAGCGCGAGAAAAAAATCCCCACCCTGGACCTCATCGCATTATGCACTTTGTGCCGCTGGACCTGGGAGGCGGTTGGAGAAAAATCCGGCCCACTGGATTGGATCAGTAAAGCCTTGGACAGTTATCATGACGGTGAGTTCGCAGTCGAGGCAGGCAAGGCATCTCGCATACTGGTTCCGGCTCTATCTGGCACCGGAGCGAAATCAAAAGGGTCCCTGCTCATCGGCGACTTTGGAATAAAATCCTTTCCAACCTGGATAGGTCGGGATCTCCTCACGTTGGGCTACCTAAAAGCCACCGACGACGGCACCTT
>JAYUHW010000179.1:0-13537 GCA_043766615.1 Fibrobacteria bacterium
AGAGAGGCGTAGAGATTGTGGTAGGCAGCATGCGGTTCACGGCCATTTTGAAACAGCATGGCAGTACAATCCACGGGGCCGGTGGCAGGATCGTTCATATCCAGCCATACTCCATCCGAACCCATGCGAGCAAATTTGGCCACCAGGTCCGCCCACCAAGATTGGGTTTTTTCCAAGGAGAAATCCGGGAACACGGTGTAACCTGGCCAAACCACACCAATGAATTCGGTACCGGCAGGATTGAGGCAGAATGCGCCGATGGCTTGTCCTGAAGTATAGACGGCATAATCCGATTCGCGCTTGATGCCCGGATCCAGAATAGGTACAACCTTGTAGCCGCGTGCTTGTACCGATGCGATTTCTTTTTCCGGTTCAGTAAAAAAATCTGGATTGAAAGTGAAGGAGCGATACCCATTCATATAATCGATGTCGAGCCAAAGCCCGTCGTTGGGAAATTCCAACGTGTCGAAATGGTCGGCCAGGGCATGCAAGTCCTCTGTCCCCCTATATCCCCAGCGGCATTGTTGATGGCCCAGGGACCAAAGCGGAGGCAAGGGCGGTCGGCCAACCAAGGTCTGCAATTTTCCCGTAAGCTCAGCCAGGCTGGGGCCAAAAAGAATATACAGGGAAGGTGGGCCATCTTCCGCGCCCAGGAAAAAATAAGGGCGTTCATGCTCCACGGCCATCATCTGATTGGCGATATTGAGTTTAGGCGAAATGGAGATCACACTTGGAAAGGGGTTGTCGATTAGAATACCGGCGTAGGTATTGCCGCGCTTGATAATGACATAGGGCACAGACAAATAATCAGGATCATAGGCTTGGTCCCTTGCCTTTGAAGTGCCGTGGTCGGCCCAGACATCCGTATTCCAGAATCGATGTGTGCGATCCGATTTTTCGAACGGAGTGCTTTTCTCTCCCATGCCATAAAACTGCATGTCCGGACGCTGACGGAATTGGAACATCCAAGACTTTCCCGATACACCGAAAAAAGAGTTGGGGAGGGAAGACAAAAAGGAGCGATTACCATTGGCCTTAAGCGCAAAACTACCATCGTCGCCGAGTTCCACATGGGAGGTATCGGAATGCAAATCATTTTGAGAAGTGCTAAGGGGCGTCAATGCTGATTGGCCTTCGAGGATGGGCCAGATGGAATGGGATACCGTTAGATGGTAAGTGTCCTTGAGGCCGGTGACAACCTGCAAAGCATATCGGTCTGGACCCATTTCTAGGTTACCATTTTTCAGGCAGTCCGCAAAAACAAAATTCTGTGGATTGAAATATTTTGAGAAGAGGTACACGCTTAAAGTTTAAAAATCTGGAAGCAGAATTAACTATCCTCCTCCTTATAAATTGCTTCGTTTCCTAATAATGGAGTGGATCCGACGTTTATCAACCCTCAAAAGAGAAGAAAAGGGTGTTAAGTTTTATTTATTGCTAATGGGGCAAGGCTTTTACTTTTTTCTTTGGCGCCGCCGGGGAAGTCCTGGATTTATTCATCGCAGCCGAGGCCAACGATTTGAAAACGAATCTGCCATTCCAGCCGGACATCGCACCGGCTTGCGAATTCGCCTCGTAAACAATATCCATTGCCACCATTTGTCCGGGCTTTAGCGTGAAGCAAATAGTGTCTTCACTGCTACAATTCACTATGAGCTGGTCAGCGCCGGTCAGGCTTTTGAGGCAGATGAAGTCTCCCCCGCAAGGTTTGCACTCCATCCCCTCTGGACATGGCGGGCAGGTGTAAACGTAGGAGATCTCTCCCTTTACCAAGATAGCGCTTTTATCAAGGCTACTTTTCATCGAAATTATTTCCGAGACATCCCGGGCCGAGGAGGCTTTCCCAGCAGCGGTCCCGACCCAAGGCATTAGCAGTAAGAGCAGGGTAGGAATAAGTTTCCCCATGCCCATGCCCATGACCTTATGAGTCATCCGCTGTGAATCCATATTTTCTAAACGAAAGAGGCGCAGTTCCTCCAATCGCCTTCCAGTAGCATAAAAAGTCATGAGAATGGTTTTTTGCTTAAAGTTAGTGGTGGCACAAATAATCCTCTCGACTTCCGAAATAGACAGGACATTGGCCAATAGTTTTTCTTGCCTTATGGACGGAAAGTCCCTAACTTCCATGGGTTTCTTGAGGACATGGTTGAAGATTTCCTCGATCATTTGGTTCTCCTTTTTGAGGTTTGAACTGGTCCGAAAATTCAGTCAAATAAGATCACGATGAAATCAGAGTTGTACGAATCCATCATGTATTTACTGATAGCGGTGTTTGTAGGGATTTATCCAAACGGGCAGTTTTCAAGAAGCCAATCACATTTAAATTTTAACTCAAAATAGGCAGCAAGAACCACGGAATCTGGTGAAAATAAATATTTGTTTTAGGTTACCAAAGATATTTCATAATCACTCATGGCAGAATTAGACTGGGAAAAATAGAAATTTACCTTGTATTCGAAAGGCTTTGCTGGGAAAGGGTGCAATTTCAATTCACTTGCATTTTCAATGGGGAATTGATTTACCTATGCTCTCAACCTTTGTTTTAAGCCTGGCATAGTTGCTATGGCGCCTAATGGAGAACTGTGGGTGACGAATGCTGATGGGGGAAAAGTCGTCTTTTTTTCTACCCTTGACGGGACAAAGGTTGGTGAATTGGCTACAGGTGTGAACGCGCATGGCTTCGCCTTTGCAGTTGATGGAAAAACCGGCTATGTTACCAACCAAGGAGCAGGCACAGTTAGCGTCATAGACATTCCATCGAAAAGTCTGATCAAAAATATCCCGGTTGGGGTGGAACCCAATGGAATGGTTTTCAGAAAATAAGGGCTATAATCAAATAGAGGACGACAATTATTTTCAGCGCGAAATAATCAGGACATTGCGCTTGGAACTGAGAGTACGGTAACTTGGCCGAGCACCAGCCAAACTGGCCAAACTCTGCCTCGCCGTGATTTTGTAAAAATACACCCCGTTGGCCAAAAGTTGGCCCCATTCATCATGCCCGTCCCAGCGGATTTCACCGCTAAAAGCGTGCTGAAAAATTTTGACCAATTTACCAGACTGATTAAATACCCGGATTTCAAATGCCACTCTGTCCACGGCATTGCTTAAATCAGCGAAGTCTACATCTTCCGTAGGCAAGATGGTGGAAAAGTAAAAGGTGGTGCCATTTCGTTTCATAGGATTGGGCACGTTGTAAGCCGAAACAGTTTGCAATGAACTGTCCTCCGTCAAATCCATCACCATCTGCCGCGCGCTGATATTGCCATACCCGTCCCGAGCCGAAACTTTGAGCAAATGCTGGCCTGGCCTAAAGGTTTTTTTGTCGAGGGAAATCTGATAGGTTTTGTAATAGAGCTCATCGATGCCAGGTTGGGGATGAAATGGCTCAAGGATGCCAGGAATTTCCAACATTGTGCCTTCATCTGGCCCCTGACCAGTCAGCACACCGCCAGTTGAATCTTGCACCTGAACCTGCAGACAATACGGTATAGGCAGTTTCACCCGATCGGGAAAGTCGATTGCATCGGTTTCCTTTTTCTGGCAGCCCGTGATTTGAATGCGGGGGCCTTTTCCGTCCGTGTCGGTAGCACAGGCACTAGTGGCTGTTCCAGTAATACGGAGATTCTGCTTGGCAGCTAGACCCTCTCGTTCTTCTTTTCCATCCCAGGCGAAGAAGAGAATCTGGGCTGTAGAATCCCCAAAGGAAATTTGTTTCGGAATAAAGTAGTCGCTGGAAAAGGTGAAGTCCTTATACGGAAAGGTCCGTTCAAACAGAATATTGCCGCGCTTATCGACTTTTTGGTCTGTCATGTTATGACCGATGACGTAGGTCTTGTGAATCGAACCCGCAACTATTTTAATGTTTACAAAACCAGCCCCACTACCACCGGAAATCTTGCCCGTGATGGCGCTGCAATCCAATGCTTTAAGGGTGTCCGGTGCTTGGATAATAGTGATTCCCAACTTGGGTTTTCGAAGCATTAGTACTGGCTCGCCCAACAGAGCGTATTTGAGGTCATTGCGATTACCACCTGGAGCATTGGTTTCAGAACTATTTTTAGCTAATAGCAAAGCTTGTCCAATTGTTTGCTCCTCAGAAGATGAATCTGCTGGAAAGACTCGTCGATAAAAGGCGCTTGCTAAATCAAGATTGACGTTAGCAAAGGATTCGCGAGTAGATGAGATCGCTGCAATCGCCCCCACCCCTTTTTGTTTAACAAATTGCTCACTCATTCCTTCCCCGGTCAAACCTTCAAATCGACCCACTGTACAAGAAAAGGCGTTAATCATCGGAGTGCGGCCTTCATTATGCATCCGCGAAAGGGCGTCATTTGTCAATAGCAATGCTTCATCCGCCCACTGGTTAGACGCTCCATGCCCCAAATAGTTGACCATAACCGTACCACGGTTAATAAGAGAAAGTAAGTCTTGCGTTGCTTCAGGCTTGTGGTACGATGAATTGATTGGGTAATCCAGCAAATAAATTTTGTCCACGGAAACCGCCGGTTCATTCGTATTGATGGCTTTACCTAAGTTATCGGAATCGGTGGTGTGGCCGTTACTAATAGGGTCGTAGCCACTAGTTGTACCGCGCTGAGTGGCATCATCGGCTGCAACAATAACACGCGAGCGCCATTCCCCAGCCTTTGTAGGATCTTCGTAGTCTTTAACTTTTTGAAGGTACCCTTTTGCCTGTTCGGGTGACTGTACCGGGAGTCGACCAACGGAAACATCTAGACCGAGATTGAGCAAATCATTTTCATTCGAATCAAGCGCTGCATAAAAATCATCGGTTGCAATTTCATCATTGTCAAATGGAAAGCACTCGAAGGGAGGAATTAAATTTGGCGGAGCCGCTTTCATCACCGATGCCTTTATATTCCGAAAATCATAATTTCCATCTCCAAATAAAAGCACATATTTGAGTGAGTGAGAATCGCTACTCTTGGTGCCCCAACCTGAATACGCCCAACGGAGAAAATCTCTAATGGCTACCGGGGACATCCGTCCGCTTGAGAACTGACGATAGATGTCCTCCACTTGAACAACGGAGGTGTGCACGTGCACGCTACGTGAAGCTTTGCTTCGGTAGTCTTTAAGCTCTAGCGCCTCATGAAGGAGAGAAGACGGTGTTATGATAATATATTCCGGATTTTCGCCATCTCCTGTTTCCAAATTTCGGAGCGATGTTCCGGTTGTGGGGATGGATTGAGGGTCAATGTTGGCTGGAGATAATCCTGTTGCATTGGAATAGATAAAATATCTCGCATTCGCTCCCACTGATAGACTGTCCGTAAACGTTTCCGTGCCATCCAAAACCATGCGCCTCACAGCAACGCCATCTTCGATGCGCAAACACTGTTTCCCCTCTCCACCGCTTACTTTATAAGTAACGGCTTTGCCGAATTCTGTAGGAAATATCCACAATGGCCTTCCGGAAAAAACATGTTTGCGTCGATAACTAACAGTATACCCCTCGAAACGACGCTCTCTCGGCCAAATGAGTGAGTCCAATTGAAATAGCGGAGCGTTCTTGACAGGTTTTGCCCAAACATAATAGCTGCCTGGAGAATAGATTGGTGTTGGATGAACGGAAGTGTCCTGTACCGGTACGCGCAGGATATCGAAGGATTCGCCATTGCCACCCATGTAAACAGTAAAACCACTATCCTGAACTAGTGGTGCGACATAAATGCCTACATAAAGTGAATCTCCAGGAATGTTTTGATCTAAGTCCGGAAGGGAATCTGTTTCTTCACTGGCAAGTTGTAATTTTGATAAAGATGTCCGCACAGTTGATTGGCATCCGTTTCCATTCCAATACCAGAACCAATCAAAACCTGTTTCTTCGTCCTTTTTAGGAGGATAGCTGGGATCACACGCTGCAGTTTGCACATCCTTTTCGGCGCGTAAGTAACTATATGAAGAGGTTTTAACAGGTGAAACCGGCGGCAGGGAACGGGATTCGCCGAGTCGCAAAGCAGCCCCCGTTTTCCCACTTTCAGAAAAATCGAGGAAATAATAATTCTCAAACGAATAGGGATCTGAAGTGAATTCATAACGAATGGGGCCACGGTTTCCAGGAAGTCGAGTCCACAGGCTGGTTCCATGCGCAAAGAAGCGGACCGAATCCCCTTCATCGAAGGTTTCATTCCTGTTTTTATCCAGGACTTCAATGGGGATTTCCCGCAAAGTACCGGGTAATATTTCTGCTTCCATGGTACGCGGTAAACTATCGTTTGGACCCGTATACATTCGCAAACTGGAAACGGTCACCCCAGTCAAATCCGTTGAGACTCGTATCAAATCAGAAAAGGAAACGCCATAGACGCGGTCCTCATCCAGATTTTCCAAATTGCGGTCACCAATTTTAAACCGGATAAACCGATTTCCCAATTCGAAATGTGCGGCCGAGCTCTTACGCAAGGCAACCGGTGAATCCGATCGGTACAAATACGCGCCGCCTATCGGATTTTTTATAGCTGATGCGAAAGAACCCGACAATCTATTTGTCGCTCGTTGGCCTAAGATTCCTGCAAACTGAACTTCTACCTGCATTCTTTTGATCAAGGTTAAAGTTTTACCAGATTCGGACCAAAGTGTCAAAGGCGTTTCAATGCCTCGAGTGGGCACGCCCCTGAGCGTGCGGACATTGAGCAATCGTGCTTCAAGATTAGCTGCCTCGCGGAAGAGACGGACGTCCGCGTGGTATTCCATTTTTGTGGGCGATAAAAAATTCGGATAGGGCGAAATACCCCCCATCACTGTGCGAGTTTCCGTCTCGAGGATATTGATTTTTACTTGTGGGGCGGAAGTAGATGTAATCACGTCAAATCGATATACTGGTAAATCAGGGGAACCGGGAATTCCGGTTCGGGAACACCCGTTACAGGTCACTTGAAAGGTACCTGCCTCATTTACGCGAACTAAGTTAAAGTCCGGATTGGAAATTTCTAATACCAGTTTTTCGGGAGTGTCTTCCAGTACGCGTTCAAATTGGTGTTGGGACAATGGGGATTCCGCTAATGCCGGAATGGCCAAGAAAATCAGCAGGAAAAGGTTAAGCACAAACCGTAAGGTCATCGGAAACTGCTTGCTAATTGGCTTCATTTATTTCGCCCAAACTGTTCATCAATTGTCAAACAACCAATCGGAGGTCGTGCCTATATATTTACAAAGTCGGATAGTAATGGGAAAGAAATTCGCCGGTTCCTGTACCAAACTTGATTTATATGCTGCGCTTTACTTCCAGATGAAAAAAGTGCCTTGGCGTACCTGTGGCAAAAGTATTTTGGCTGCATACGTCCTGCACGCAGTCGGCTCGAACAGCCGAATAATTTTATGCCGAAAAGCGCTCATATTCGTCACTAGTTCTATTGATGACTCGTCGTTGCCGTTTTCGTAAAATCGCACCACCCCTACCCCTTCCATAATTTGGAAAATCCATTTCATCGTAAGGTTCTGCACTTGCTTTCCCAATTGATTTGGTAGAGTTAGCTACTCGTCTTTGAGCTTTTTCCTCATTTGATACTGGCCTATATTATAGACCAATAGCCAACGTTGCCCGTCTGGTAGCATCACCACATTCTTCGTTTCATGAAATCTTTTCTAGTCTGAGCTGTTGCCGTTTTGTGGTTCCATCCAAATGGGCATGTGGCTAGGGCCATTGCCCACACGCGAGAGCATCATTTGTTTGATGTCGGGTCGATTTTTTTAGAGTGCCCCTAAGTGATATGAATGGCGATGGGCTAGCAGTCAATTACTTGATTTATCGCAATGGCAATGCCAAAGACAACGGAGGCGAAAAGTGGGCTCGAGCCGAAGTCTGCAATTTGGTCTAATGAATGACAAAGAGTATAATCGTTTAATTCACTGGCTTTGATATCAGCGCCTAAAAGCATCGCTACAGGCCTGCTTTCAAAAAACTGCGATGTTATATAGAGCCGCCTGTCGGTGTAGCCCAGTCCATTTAGAATCATTGCCACGAAAGCTTGGCCTGCTGTAACTACGCGCTTTTCATCCGCGCCTAAAACGGCATCAATTTGCCCTGCGATTTTAAGGTCTTTGTAAACGGAGGCCGGGCCAAGGCGTATGTCAGTTGGCTCACGACAAAGAAAAATCGGAATCCCGTGGGATAGATTCAGCATTGGGACCGTTCTTCAATGCCTAAAGTAAAAGACCTTGAGTCATTCAGTTTCTGATGCCGTCATTCGAATAGATAGGGCTGTTTCTCCAATATTTACTTCCGCTCGAGTTTAACTCGGCGGGGATACAAATATTTTGAATACTAGAGGTATTTTTTATTTGCAAAACACTCTAGTCGAAAGCCCATTGGTTTCATATTCGAGTATTAGTCGTTGAAACAGGTCACGTTCATCTAGCCTCCTTGGTGAAAACCATGAGAGAATTGACATCCATGCCTTATTCTAAAAGTTGGAGTTCACCGAACGCTTACATGCGAACGCAATGTTAAATGGTGACTATTGTATCGCTTTGATTTTAAATATGTTTTCCCATTAACGCCATAATATTTTTCAATAAATGAAGTTTCACTATTTTTATGTTCTTTTATACCATATGCTATAATCTGATAAAGTCCTTTTATATAAAATCTGGTTGTATTTATAACGCCATTTGTTGAATAGTAAAGATTTATCGGAACCACAACTGTATCGTATTGAGCAGCACTAGATCTTTTTGGAACTGGTGAGCCAACTGGATAATTATAAATGACTAATAAATTCAAATTAATTGTCTGATTCTGCGCTAAAGTTACTGGACATTTATTTATCCGGATTAAACCGTTAGACAATATTAAATCAAAATAAGAACAGGCACCAAATGAAGTGCTGCCCTTAATATTTACTCCTGTTCTACTACTATCAGTTACCTTCCGAAAAGACTGATCGATTTCGAATGAATCTATGATCGCCGTTTTATTGCCTGTCTGGGTGAATGAAATTGATTTCCTGGCGGCGTCCGTATTGATTTCAGCAGTGAATACTGTATCTCTATTTATTGATATTTGCGAATAACTAATTGTTATTGAGAGAATAAGTAATTGGATTAATATTTTCATTTTATTTCCTCTTCACAGTAGAAGGTAACTCTATTATGTATTTTTTGGAAGTCCGTCGAGGTTTCCATAAACTTGTGAGCATGGACGGAGGGTTCGACTGGTAAGTCGAAAACCGGAGTGTACCGACACTACTTTTGGCTTTGCAAAAGACGTGTCGACCAAGCGCAGACGGTTTGCCATTGTTAAGCGGCTCTTTCGGAGAATAAGTCGGGATTTTTTGGATCCAGTTTCCTTTACTTATCCCAAATATAATTGGCTTCATTTTGATCTTCCCGCCTCCAAAAAATAGCTTTTTATCATTTGCCTTATGGGCAACTATTAGCGCCCCATATTGCCTATCTACTCCAAGTACGGGGCACCAAATCGACCCAGGATTCTAACGAAACCTTGCTATTTTATTAGGTTTGGGCATTAGCCCCGAAAAGCCTATGCCACAAGTTTACACTCCATTAATTTATACCCTTGCTTTGCTGGCGAATTTGGGATGGCCAGCTTCCACAACGAATGACCATGTTATGACAGCCACTTTTGCAGGCGGATCCTTCTGGAGTATGGAAGCAGTTCAAGTTCGCTTCAATCCGAAAACCGTAACTTATACCAAACTGCTGGATGCCTATTGGAGGCATATCGATCCCACGCAAGAGGATGGACAGCTTTCCGACTTAGGGCCTCAGTTCCGGCCTGTCATATATTATGCCGACGCCATTCAAAGGCAGCAGGTGATGGATTCCAAGCAGCGTCTGGAAAAGAAGCACCGTTATGAAAAGAATGCAGACCGATTCCGATTGTACACCAAAATGTCTGGTCGAGAAAAATTCTTGCGCAAAATTTGGAATGCCGCGCCTGCGCGTTGACACGGATTTGAAACATATGCAATGGAATCCGGAGGAAAAGCGTTCCCAAATTATTGAATTGTTCCAAACACTATTTGCAGGCACGGCGGATACAAGTAATCAGCTTCAATATGAGGACTATCCGGTTAAGTTATTGGGTGGGTTTCCAGAACCCTTCTACTTGGCACCCAAAGGCAATGGCCCTGCAGAAATTCGTTTCACGCGCGATTATTTAAACAGCTGCTTTCATGAAGTCGCCCACTGGTGCATTGCAGGCAAGGAGCGCCGAAGGCAAGACGACTATGGGTATTGGTACCGACCGGATGGCCGGGACGAACAGGCTCAGCAGGCATTTTTTCAGGCGGAAGCGGGTCCGCAGGCTTTGGAATGGGTCTTTGCAACGGCCTCGGATGAGGTTTTTCGCATCAGCTGTGACAACTTGGAAGGTGAGACGGACTCTGATACCAAGTACATACAGGATCTCAAATTTACTGAAGCATTGCAAGAAAAACTCAATCGCTACCTGGCGGATGGTTTTCCGCCTCGTGGGAAAAAATTCTTGGAGGGACTGATGGGTTTATTCCATCCGGAAGTGGAGAAGTTGGAAATCACAGCATGGATTAGGGCGCGGGCTTTGCTGAATTCTTCGTCCCAGGGCCCCTCTTCTTCAATACACCCATAACTCATGTTTTCCTTTTCATATCCTGAACTGCCCATCCTAGCGTGTCGGGATGCGATCCTCAAAGCGTTAAAGGAAAACCAGGCACTGGTGGTTCAAGGAGGAACGGGTTCAGGCAAGACCACTCAGCTTCCCAAGTTTTTGCTAGAAGCGGGCTTTGCTGCTGAAGGTCGCATTGGGATCACTCAACCCCGTCGTATCGCCGCGCTTTCCATCACGGATCGACTGCGTCAAGAAACCGGCCGGGCGGATCTCATTGGAGCCAAGATTCGGTTCCATGAAGATGTACCTGCAGGTGCGTTGGTTAAAGTTATGACCGACGGTATTCTGCTTCAGGAATTCCGCCGTGACCCTTTGATGCGGCAATATGCATGCGTCATTTTAGACGAAGCCCATGAACGGTCTCTGAATGTGGACATCTTGCTCGGGATTTTCAAAACTCTGCTCCCTCGTCGTCCCGAATTCCGTTTGGTAGTAACCTCGGCTACCTTGGATGCCAATCGCTTTGCCGAGTTTCTGGGCACGGGCAAAACCCCGGCCCCGGTTGTTGAAGTAGAAGGCCGTCAATTTCCCGTTGCCCTGGAATATTGGGACATCTCAGGTAAAGAAGATGCGGACGAAGATGAAGAGGGTCAGCCCTCGCGCGCGTTTCCGCCTTTGGAGGCGGCCGCTATCGCCATTCGGGAATTGCAAAGCCGCAGGCCCGATAACTTGTTGGCTTTTCTCCCGACGGAAAAAGAGATTCACGAACTCCACCGTGAATTGGAGCGAGACTTGGGAAAGAATTTTTCCATCTTGCCGCTTTACGGTCGCTTGGGTCCGGCCGATCAGCGAAAAGTATTTGAGGAAGGGGGCCGCCCGAAAATAATTCTGGCCACCAACATCGCGGAAACCTCCTTGACCATTCCCGGCATAGGCTATGTGGTGGACATGGGTCTGGCCCGCATCTCCAGGTACCATCCGCATACCAAAATTCAGGGCTTGCCTATCGAACGCATATCCAAAGCCAGTGCGCGCCAACGGGCGGGTCGTGCCGGCCGCGTCAAACCGGGTGTGTGCGTGCGTCTCTATTCAGAAACGGATTTGAACGAACGCATCGATTTTACCGAACCGGAAATCCTGCGCAGCAATCTGGCCAACGTAGTGCTGCAACTATTGGCCTTAGGCCTGCCTGTGGCCGACTTTCCTTTTCCCGATCCCCCTGCGTCGGCAGCGCTAAAAGGATCGTTTCGCCAATTGTTCGAGCTAGGTGCTTTAACAAGTTCGGATATGGACGCCAGGCTTACGGAAGAAGGCCGCAAGCTCAGTCAACTCCCCGTCGATGTTGCCATAGGAAAAATCCTATTGACCGCCGCGAAATTGGGAGCCTTGCAACCCGCGCTCATACTGGCTGCCGGCATCACTGTGCAGGATCCCCGCTTCACACCCCGTGAAGAACCGGAGCGAGGCAAGGCCACGGGATTGCACCGCAGGTTTGAAGATCCTAGGTCAGACTTTATGGGTGTGTTGGCACTATGGGTTTGGATCCAAAGAAATTGGGGAGAAACCAATTCCCAGCGCCGATTGCGGGCGTTGTGCGTGGAAAACTTTTTATCCTACAGTCGGGTTAGGGAATGGATGGAACTGACTGAACAATTCTGCCGTCTCCTCAAGGTTACCCTCGATCCGGGAGCTATCAAGGCCGAATCCATTGATTCTGATTTGTTCCATAAATCCATTTTGGCCGGCTTCATGCCTTTCTTGGCGCGCAAGGTTCCAGACGGCACCGTGTACCGGTTGGCGGGAGATAAGGAAGCGGCTTTGCATCCTGGTTCCGCATTGGTCAAGGCCAAGCCGGAATGGATTGTGGCCGGAGAAATCAGGCAGACTTCGCGCGTTTATATTTTCAGAGCCTGCGAAATTAAACCCGCTTGGATCGAGGACTTGGCCCCGGATGCCTGCAAGCGGTCATACGTGAATATTTTCTGGAATGGCGAGCGAGGATTTGTCGAAGCGTTGGAGCGCGTTACTTATAAAGGCTTCGCCATTCGCCAGGACCGCCGCATCAATTATGAATCGGTGGATCCGGAAGCCTGCGCGGAAATATTCTGGCGCGAAGGCGTGATCCGCGAAGGCTCGGGAGCGCCCTTTCCATTTCGGGAACACAATGATTCCATTCTCGCCGCCTTGGCCGTTCTGGAAAACAAAACCCGGACGCGTGGATTGGTGCCGGACGAAGACACCTTGGTGCATTGGTATCGCCAGCAGGCCCCGATGGTGACCTCGAAGATTTCCCTCGGGAAACTATTGAAGAATTCGCAATCACCATTGGATCCGAAAGCACCCAGTCTGGAATTTTCCATTAAAACCTGGTCAGCGGCTCTCGATCCCATTTATTGGGAGAAATGGACGCCAGGTAAGTTTGGCATTGAAGATGTTTTTCCCGATACCTTGGAGTCACAAGGGAAGAGGTATCGCCTCAGTTACCGTTTCGATTTCGGTGACTCACTGGATGGGATGTCCCTGGAAACTGACCCGGAGGGACTAGCCGCATTATCAATGTCTGATCTGGCAGTGGGTATTCCCATTTGGAGAAAATGGATTTGGGAATATTATCTGGAGCGGCTGGGAACAAAGTCGGCGGAACAGATGCGGTCCCGAATAGATGACATTCTAGTGGCTTGGGCGGAAGGTTCTTTCCCCCCATGCAAAACATTGGTTCAAGCCGTGCTTACGTATTTGAAAAATGCAGGTCTGGAAACCTCTCAAGCAACCGTGACGTTTCCAACTATTTGGCCTGCCCACACCCAAATCCACGTCTTTATAACCAGTCCCAATGGTCGAAGATTTCTCCTGCACGTCGATCCAGGTATGGGCGACTCTGAACTGTTTGCCGCAGTTAGAAAAATTCTTTTCGGAGATCCCGTCGCGCCCCGATCTTGGGTGGAGTGGACAGGTGCTACT
>JAYUHW010000180.1:0-12233 GCA_043766615.1 Fibrobacteria bacterium
GGCCATGATGGGGAGCGTGTTTTGCCCCCATCAATTTCAATGGGATAAGGCCTAGCGCGTTATAAAAGCATTTAATACGGGAAATGGTCTAACATGGAAAGTCTCGAAAACCTGCTCTCCAAACTTTGGGAAGATTATCGTGCGCTCAACCCCCAAGCCACGCGCATACAGGAACTCCTAAAAGCACGCGGAGAGTCGATTCAAAACGATCATATCGCATTTCGAACGGTAGACGATCCAAGAGTGGATATAACCGTCATGAGTGCGCCGTTTACTGCCCTAGGATATCGAGAAGTAGGGATGTATACCTTTCCGGAAAAAAAGCTTGATGCCGTACATTACGAACATGCCGATCCGAACCAGCCAAAAATATTCATCAGTCAGCTGCGCATGCGAGACCTTAGCCAGGGAGCGCAATCCATGTTGCTAGGCCTCCTCAATCAAATCCCCGGAGCCTTTCTCGCAAATCCATTCTGGTGTGTTTGCGGTCGACCATGGAGCCTGGATTTTACCACCTATGCAGCCTTGGAAAGAGAAAGCGACTATGCAGCCTGGCTTTCCGCTTTCGGATTTCGCGCCAACCATTTTACGGTCTTGGTCAATGCCCTACGCACTTTTCCGAACCTTGTGGCTTTAAACAGTTTCTTAAAATCCCAAGGTTTTGTTTTGAATGCCAGTGGCGGAGAAGTTAAGGGCCGTCCGGAACTTTACCTAGAACAGTCCTCGACTTTGGCTAATCAAGTGTACACGGCCTTTAGCGATGGCTTCCATGCCATACCCGGTTGTTATTATGAGTTCGCCAGGCGGTATCCTCTCCCAAGCGGCCAACTTTTCCAAGGTTTTATCGCTGCGTCGGCAAATCGGATATTCGAAAGCACCGATCGAAAGTAAATGCAGCAACAAAGCAAACGCAGCAGAATACTGCAACCACAACTACAATCTTAAAATCACGGGTAACAAAAAAGCCATGCTAATACAGCATGGCTTTTTCATTTTCGAATGGAATCGAAAATTATTTAATCAGGAATTTCTGAACGAAATTCTGGCTGCCTACATTGAGTTTTACAAAGTACAGGCCGCGTTTGATAGCGTTTAAGTCAACGCGTTCATTCGTTGCAGAGGTGGCACCACTTACCATTTCTTTTCCAAACAGGTCGAACACCGAATAATTTGCCCCGGCCTGACCTAGAATGACAAAGCCATTCTTACCAGATTCAATGAAGCCCAACTGATTCGGGTTTCTGTTTGCAATAACGCCCTGCCGAATACCGGCTGCATTTGTGATTTCAATGGAGTAGTCTTGGACATCACCCGCAAACAACTTGCCCAGCGGGTCTGCAGCGCCGCCCAATGAGTCGTACTGCACGCGCACGCGCATTCTGGTCAGGCCGAGTTTTGCCGTGGCTGGTACCTTAACCGATTCCGTGATATCACCGCTCACTAATCCGCCCATGGTGGACAGAACTTTTTCAGTTGAATCAAAGGAACAATCCGAATTCCAATCGATCCATGCGTAGGCATGATCTGGCGGAAATACTGCGTTGAGGGTAACGGAAAGAGGCAAAGTCTGACCCAGACTTACTTTCGTTACGTTCGCCGTGTAGTCGGAGTAGAATTCCCCTTCACGCGGAACACGCGATGTGGACTGAGAAATATCGCCAAATGCGACATAACTGATGTAGTCCCCACCCGTTCCGATAAATCCGGCAGCCTCACCGTAGCAGGTTGGGCCTTCAATAAATGTAGGGGCAAGCGTAATGCTCTTATCTAGAGTGATGGATATGGTACGGTCTTTAAGAGTGGAAACAGCTCCCCAACCGGAAAACAGAAAGCCGTAAGCCGGTTGCACTGTGGCCTTGATAACAGTTCCTTGATTGTATGCGCCCTCAGCCGGGCTAATCGAAACCGAACCTTTGGTAACATCAACAGGTACCGTAACGGTGCAAATGGGTGTGGTGACAAATACGGGAGCTATGGTGGAGTTTTTAGAAATAACCAAATCCAACGGATTGACGTCGGTGGTATTGTCGCCGCTCCATGCCGAAAATTTATATCCAAGTCCTGGAGTTGCTTCCATATGAATGGTTTCGCCGGAGTCGTAGGCAACTCGGATGGGTGAATAGACCAAAGTGCCGTTGGTAACGCTGGTAGCCAAAGTATAAACCGGAACAGTCGGCCCCTTGGTGACGATGATGCTATAGTCTTCAACATCTCCGGCAAAACCAGTACCACAGGGTGCGCCGGCTGCGCCTTCACCATATTGAACGCGAACGCGCATGCGAGTGGCCCCGGCAACGGTGGATTGGGGGATGAAGACGCTGGTGATGTTTGATTGTTTAATGGCGGCATAGTCCGCATGAAGTACTACTTCTGAAGTATCAAAAGTCCCATCTTTATTAAAGTCAATCCAAACGAATATTTGGTCTGGCGGGAAAACGGTTCCCAAAGAAACTTGCAGTCCATAGGTATTGCCTGTAGTTACAAAGGCGGCCATGCTTGTGTAGTCGGTATAATTCTCCTGCAATTGGAATGGATGTGGTGCCGACTGGTTATTTAGATTTGCAAAGGAAACCATGTTCATAAAGTCCGCGCCCGTGCCAACGGAACCGGCTGCAGTGCAATAACCAGTTGCCGCTGTGACAAAGCTAGCGGTCAAGGATTTATCGGCATCCATAACTACTGCGACTGTATTTTCCGTGCTGGTGGTGGCACCGGTCCAACCAGTGAAAACCTTTCCGGCATTCGCTGCGACAGCTACCGTAACCGTTGTACCGGTCGCATAGCTTCCGCCTGGAGGCGTTAATGTGACAACACCATCCGCAGCAGTGGTCGTTAATGTAAAGGTCTGGGCCGCCGTAAAGCTGGCAAACACCCCTAATGCTAAAATTGCTGTACTCAATATCCGACGAATCATCTGTCCCCCTAATATGTGTGATGCACGAAATGCCTAATATTCATGGCAATTAAAGGGGGTAAAGATAGACTTTGCCTTAAAGAAAAAACAGGTTTTTTTTACAAAAGCCTATTCTTATGGGAGCAGCGGAATTGTCATAAAATGCGAATTGGCAAGCCCAGCACTAGAACCAGCGTCCACTTTGATAAAACCTATGCCCGCCCTTTTGAAATCCGCTAAGGGATATTCACTGGGTCCAAAACCGGATAAGGACTCCCGGACACGGCCACCTACATCTAAAAAAGTTAAGCGATAGGGACCGGGAAAAAGGACGGAAAGGACCTTGTTTTGCGAAAAGACCCCAATTCGGGCGATTTCATGTTGCAGAAGACTCGTTCCCTTTAGGGTTTTACAAGCTGCCGGGTCCGGCATGTTGACGGCTGAATTGAATTCTAAATAGCGATTGTCCGCACAGCCATAAATTGCCGGCAGGTTTTTTTGGTAGGCCTTCCAAACTGTCATGGAATTAGCCAAATGTGTAGTCGGATTTTGCGGCAAGCCATAACATTGCAATGCGAAAGATCCGTGAAATCCGTTTTCAACCAGCATTTTTACCAACACAAATGTGTCAAAATTGCCCTCACCTAAAGGGCGAATCAAGGTTGCCCAATCCGAGCCCACGCTGTCGGTGCCATTAATAGAAGCTGCGAAAACATAGGCCATGGAAGTTTTAAGCAAGGAATCCGCCCTTTGCGTAAAATTCAATTTCATCACACTGCAGTAGCGCTGCTCGTGGCATTGGTTGAAACAGATGCCGACATTGGGGCGATTGGCGAGTTTTGCCACCCGGAGCGCCTGAACGGCATTGGAAACAAAATCACCATAATGCGGATATATGGCGACTTTACGTCCCGATGGTGCCAAGAGGTCCGCTACCCTAGCCACGTTCAAGGCCGCTTGTGCCTCAGTTGAAACGGAGCCGGCGGGAATATACAGGAACACCAATTCTCCTGCGGTTTTTAAAGACGTCAAGTCCCCGCTGATATTGTCGCCGGGATTGCGCCAAATGCCCAGGAGTTTTTGATTCCTTTGTTGCAGGGCCGGCAATAGAGTAGTGAAATCGCTGGATCCGCCTTCCCACATGATTCCGTTATAACCTGCATTGGCGATAAGGGTCACTTTATCCGTCGGGTTACCGGGAATGCCCGTGGATTGCGGATAGATGGGATGGGTCAATCGGGTAGTGGGGAGCTGAGCCAAACCCAATGTGGCAAAAGCCAGAATTAGGGTGACAAAGTGATGCATGAGTCGAGATTGTTGCAGGGCTGGAAGTCGGAATAAAATGTTCATGCTGTATTCCCCTGTCAATCTCAGTGCACACTGGAGCTTGCCGACTCTACAAGCTATCCTGGATTGCAAAAAATCACACCGTGTTTTCGCAACCTACATCGGAAAAATACAGCTTTGGTGACAGATCAGTCCAAACCCAAAATACCTACTAACGCCACTGAGGCCGCGCGGCTCTCTTCTAAAAGGTCCGGATCCAGTAGATCTGCCGGCAGCACGCGATCCCGGTAATGGTTATTCACCCAATCCATCACCCGCCTATACAGGAGGTCGTTGAATTTAACTCCCTTTGGAATATCTCCCCATTGTGCCGGAGTCAAAACAGCGCGTAGCCTTAGGCAGGCGGGGCCTCCGCCATTGCGCATGCTTTGTCGCAGATTCACAAACGCCACTTCGGTTATACCCAAGCCTAAATGCGGCAAACGTTCCAAATATTTACGAGTGCGCGGGTCCCGACGGCATTCTTCCGCCGCCAACAGGAGCATTCCCCCATCGGGCAGGCTAATGATTTGCGAATTGAATAAATAAGTGGAAATGGCCGTCGCCAAGGAAACGTGCTGCGATTTCACTTCAATCAACCGCAGTGCCCCGTGACCTAATGTTGCGAACTTGCGTTTCATTTCTCTTAGCGCCCCACTCCGGTTCAGAAAGGCGGCTTCATGAAAAAACAAAACGTCCGCATTGCCAACGGATATCACATCGTTATGGAAAACGCCGGCGTCAATGGCAATGGGATTTTGGGCAAGAAAAAGGGTTCGTTCCGGAGCCAATGCATGCAAACGGGCAATCGCTTCCGAAGCCTCTTGGGATTGACGAGGGGTATATCGGCGTGTGGTATTGGTTTTTTGCTGTGTGGGGGAAAATCCAAATACAAATACTTCTAAGCCAGACTCGGCATGCTGCGGCGCCAGGCGTATGTGATTGGCTGCGCCCTCATCCCAAAAATAATTTGCTGTGGGTACGGGATCATGGTGGACAAATCGGTGGCCGGGGAAAATTCGTTTCAGCAATCGGGATGTGTGAGGCGCTTCCAAGCTCCGATGCAGCTGGCTCGCCAGATTAGCGGGAGTGATATGCACCTTGCCATCGGCGCAATCGGACGAGGGTGAAATGGTAGCCGCATTGGCCGTCCACATCGCGGAAGCACTCCAAGCAGTAGCCAAAAGAACAGGATTCTGTTTTCCAACTTTTTGCAATACAGCGTGATCATTGCCCGTAAAACCCAAACGCCGCAGCCAATCGAGATCGGGACGGATTTGGGGGGGTAGAATCGCTTGTGGAATTCCACGGGAGGCGAGGCATCGCATCTTGTCCAACCCTTGCAGTGCCGCCTGCCTGGGATTGGCCGGTTGCTTGCGATTGGCTTGCGAAGCAACATTGCCATGTGCCAAGCCTGCATAATTGTGGGTCAATCCAACCAGGCCATCGAAATTGACTTCTTGAGCTTGAGGTTGGACCTGGACCTGGGTCTTGGTCTGCGTCGCGGTGAATTTTTTTTTCAAGGGTTGATGCCCAGTGGAAGCGGATGAGTTCCCGATCCATCCGGCTTTGCCAATGGAGCGGCTTCCAAAGATGCTACAGGGTAGGCACAATAATCAGCTGCATAGTACGCACTAGGTCGATGGTTGCCGCTGTCGCCGACGCCTCCAAAAGGTAGCTTGCCGCTGGCTCCGGTGGTTTGCCGGTTCCAGTTGACCACTCCGGCGCGGATTCGATTCCGGAACAATTCCCAACGATCGAGCCTGTCGCTGAGAAGACCGGCTGCCAAACCAAAACGAGTTTGATTGGCCACATCAATGGCGGCGTCGAAATCTTTTACCCGAATGATTTGTAGTAGGGGCCCAAAATATTCCTCATCGGGACAATTTTCCACTCCGGTCATATCCACGATACCGGGAGATAAAAATGCGTGCTGCATGCGCCGCATGCGAACCAATATCGTACCGCCCAGTTTTTCCAATTTCGATTGTGCGTCCATTAGGTGATCGGCCGCTTGAATGGAAATGACCGGTCCCAAAAAGGGTTCCGGACGGTCTCCATAGGCTCCCACTCTTAATCGCGGAACCAGGGAAAGGAGCGCCTGCACATGTCTGTCGCCATCTGTACCCTCGGGTAGGATAAGTCGCCGAGCGCACACACAGCGCTGTCCGGCGGTGATAAAGGCCGACTGAGCCGTGAGCAAAGCAGCCTGTTGCGCTTCTGCACAGTCCCAGATGACAAGAGGATTATTGCCTCCAAGTTCCAAGGCTAATATTTTTCCAGGATGTTCTGAAAATTGGCGCGCCAGAGCTACGCCGCCTGCATGGCTGCCGGTAAAAAAAAGCCCGTCCAATCCGGGGTGTGAAGCGAGGGAAACTCCCGTGTTACGTCCTCCCTGAACCAGATTCAGGACACCGGCAGGTAGTCCTGCCTGTTGCCAAAAAGCCGTGGTCCATTCGGCCACACCCGGTGTCATTTCACTCGGTTTGAAAACCACCGTGTTGCCGGCCAGTAAGGCGGGTACGATATGGCTATGCGGCAAATGGCCGGGCAAATTAAACGGTCCGAGCACGGCCACGACTCCATGGGGTCGAAAGCGTTTGACAGCCCTAAAATCCGCCTGAGAAAATTCGGATTCCGAGCAGCGATCGCGATAGGCTTCGATGGAATTTGCCACCTTGGCCACCATGGTATCGCATTCTTGCAGCGCTTCCCACAGGGGCTTTCCCGTTTCCTGGGAAATGGCGTCGGCCAATACAGCGCGGTTCTCTTTCACTTTGTCTGCAAAGGAGGTTAGGTAACCGGTGCGTTCACCTACCGTCAAGTGGCTCCAGAACAATAAAGCCGACCGAGCAGCCGCAATGGCCGCATCCACTTGCTTAGGAGACGCTTCCTGACCTTCCCAAACGGATTTACCTGTAGACGGATCGACGGAAGCAAATTGCGCTCCTTCGCCCAGTGTCCAAATTCCTGCAATGAAATGTCCGCGGCCTATCATTTTTTCTTTTTGACTCTAGGTACGGGGGACCGCAAAGGTGCCGCTACAGGGACGGATACGGCCCCACGAATAGGCGCCACTCGCACCGGATCGCCTTTTTTTAAACTAAGTGCTTTAGCAGTTTCCTGCGATATTTCAACTCCCTTTCCCGGCAATATATTCAGGGAAGCTACCGTAGCACGGAAGCCGTGAGAATAGGTATTGGAAAGCAGGAACGGATCGGTTTCGATGGGCTTTCCAAGGATTTTTAATACCTGCAGCACCTGACTTTCTTTTACCGTGCGAATGTCATCGGTGGGACAGCTGATAATTGGGCCACCCTCGAAAATATCCACCATGCCCGAAAAAGAAAAACCTTCTCCTTCCAATAGTTTGATGGCAGGAACAGACTCGGAATGCACACGTCCGATCACATCCTGCGCCACTTTGGGCAAGAGTGGAATATAAATGGGATGCTTGGGCATGAGATCGGCGATGAAACGTTTGTCCTTCATGACCATAGCATCCGCTTTGGGGAAATCGATTTCAAAAAAATGCCGCCCCAGCGCATCCCAGAAAACGGAACCACCCTTCTCATCGATGACGCCGCGCATTTCCGCCAACACCACTGGGTCGAAAAATTGTCGGTGATCGGCGATGAACATGAAACGGCTCAAGGATAAAAGCCGGCCATTGGTCCCCCGACGAAAATTAGGCGCCAGAAACAAGCTGCCGATTTCGGAAGGACCGTTATGCTCCTTGACCAGATGCAAAGCGCGGATTTCATTGCGCACCTTAAGGGTTTTGGATTCATGCACGGTGGTTTCCAAACGGTAGGTCCAGAACGGTTCGAATCCGCCCACTTTGGAAACGATGCCAGCGGTGCCGCCCACTTCGCCGCGCTCTAAATCTTCCATTACAAATAGATAGGTTTCACCGCCCGGTTTTTTCGCCATGCGTGCAAAGCCGCGCTGAGACTCCAGAATTCGGCCCTTCAGCAAATCACGATCATGCGGCAAAGTCGTAAGCCCAAAGCTGGCTTGGGAAGACAGCTGCATCAGCGCTTCCAAATCATTCAGCTGTACGGGTCGGATTATGACCATAAGCTTAGCCTTTGCCTTTCTTGGTGTCGGCAGCCACGACAGTCCCTGCCCCGGCAGCCTCTGCCGCCGTTTCGAGCAACACCCGTTCGATAATAGGGAAGGCTGCATCGATGTCGCTTGTTTCTGTGGATCCTACGGGAAGCAGAAATCGCGCCCGCGCTGGATTTTCACCCGCAATAAAACCGATCACACCTGCATCGAATAACTTTCGCAAATACAGCGCCACCACATCCGCTTTGCCACCCAGCGGTGTGAAGGCCAGCATGCCCCCAAGGCCAAAGGGTCCTGCTGCAAGCTTGGGATGACGGCGCACCAAATCTTCCAGCTTATGGGTAAAATGGCGTGAGAGACGCATGATTTTTCCATCCGGACCCAGAAAACCTTGCTCCTGTATGATCCGCAATATGGCGCGTGCCGCATGGATGGATACGGACGGCGCTGAAAAAGTTTGACTCACCAGTCCAGGCTTTGGTTTGAATTCCGCACGAAACAAGGTCGCACAGGCTTGGCTCAATTTTCCGAGCGTGACCGCGTCCACAAAGTCATCCAGTCCGAAATGTTGGAAGGCAAAAAACTCGGAGGTCCGTCCGAAAGTTTGGATTTCATCCATAAGAATGGAAACACCGGACTTTTTAAGAATCTGCATCAGAGCGCGGAAAAAATCACCGTCACCGGGAAGATACCCCGCCCCCTCTCCTTGAATGAGTTCAAAGATCATGCATGCATGTCCGTGCGGATGCATCCGTAGGTGATTTTCCAAACAGACCACAGCCTCAGCCGTGCTTTCCTTGGGTCGCAGCGGATCGAAAAAGGGCACATAATCCACGGCCAAGGTTTCCGGCAGCCCCTGCCGGTAGGCGGGCTTATCCGTAATTTGGGATAAGGCCAAAGTCCGTCCGGCAAAACAATGTTGGAAAGCCAGCACTCGGTTGGCGGGAAAGCGTTTTTGGAACAGTATTTTGAGAGCGTTTTCGTTGGCCATGGCGCCACTACTGGTCAAAAACCCATGTGCCAGCTGAGCACCTTTGCGATTGGCCGCCTGTAAAAGTTCAGTGAGCAGGGCTTCGCTAGCCGAGTTCTGTTGCAGGTTTCCTTGCATCACCGTGTTCTCTAAGGCCGCGTCCACGCCAACTTCCAATAAGGCCGGATGATTGTGCCCCATATAATGCACGCCGATACCGGTGATGAAATCATACTTAACACTACCATCCGCCAGTTCGACCAAAGGACCTCGTCCCAGTCCGCTTCCCAGATAAGGATAGTAGAGCGCGGATCCGCGCAGGCTCCCGAATCGTGCCAAGGTTTCTGCATACTCCTGGGTCAAATTAGGATCCGGAGGCCGGACACCTGTCAAAGCAGCCTGATGCTCCACCATCGCTTCCCGCAGCAATCGTTTTGCCTCTATCACTCTTGAATCACTGGCCAAGGCTTTGGCCGCCAACTGTCCCATGGTCTACGCTTCCTTTCCCGTCACATCAGACGGCCATACCCACTCACCCGAACCCAATTGCATCAAAAGCAGCGCCGCCAATTTCGATCGTTCCACCAAACTGCCCAGCACCAGAAATTCTTGTGGGCTGTGGATGTTACCGCCCACGGCCCCCAGGGTGTCCACATTCGGCAAACCTGCGGCCGCTAATTTATTACCGTCCGAAACGCCTCCACTCGACTCCCAATTCAGATCCAAACCCAGTTGCAATCCGCATTCCCGTACCTTTTCCAGCAGGGCGAGATACTCTTGTCCAAGCGGTTTAGGCGGTGACGCAAACCCGCCGGTTATCTCAATTCGTATGCCGTCACGGAGGCCAAACCTTTTCTGGACATCGACTAAAAAAGTTTCCGTCGCCGTTTGATCCGCCGGATCCTGCACTCGAACATTGAACCGTCCAATCGCAAGATCGGGAACGCGATTGAGTGGGCCTCCCCCTTCCACCCTGCCGACATTCACCAAGATCCCTGGATGTGATTTTCCGAATTCTTCCAGCTCCACAATCAGGTGGGCCAAGGCATGGATGGCATTCCGTCCCAGATGCGGGTCTCGTCCGGCATGAGCGGCTTTGCCGTGAACGACGGCAGTGAAATTGCCCGATCCCTTGCGGGCCCCAACCAGGTTGCCGTTGGGAAGACTAGGTTCGAACAGCAGTCCGAAATGATTGCGCCTCGCAGCCTCGATAAATAATGCCGCGGACCCAGGGGACCCGAGCTCTTCATCAGGATTAATGAGAACTTCCCAACCTACACCGGCTGAAAAAGGACTGGATTCGAATGTTTCCAGCGCCTTGAGGAGAATGACCAGACCCCCTTTGGCATCTGCGGCCCCGGATGCATGCATGATGCCATTCTCTATACGTATCTCAGGAGGTACTCTAGGAGCCGCTCCTTCGAGCTTTCCCCCCGCACCCGGCTTTCCGGCCCCGCCCGACTTTCCTGACTCCCCGTAGACTACATCTATATGGATGCCGAGAAATACCTGCATTGGCGCATCGGGTCGTTTGCGAAATCGCAGCGCTATGCCTAGCGGTCGGTTCCGAATCAATCCTTCCGAGTCCACATCCAGTTGGGGGGGCAAATTCAACTCTTCCAAGGTTGCACCCAGACTCAAAAACGCACCCTTGACCTTTTCCGCCATGGACGTGAGTCCAGCAAGATCATGACTGCCCGATGACACGCGCACCCAATCCGCTACCATGTCGGCCATAGCGCCAGATTGGGCCGTTAATCCTTCTAGATATGCGGCATACCGTTGCATTGACTTTTTTCCGGGAAACCCGGCCTCACCCTGAAACTATAGTTCCAAAAATACCCAAGAAAGTCAAGAAATGGTCGGTTGGAGCAGGGTAATTAGTCCAAAAATGGGAAGGGCCCGGCAAAATGCCGAGCCTCCCGAAAGGGTTTTAGTTTTATTGGGCAGGTACCGCATGAATATACCCGCTCCAGCGCAGGTCCCTCACCTGCTCACAAAAGCCAGTTTAGAGGGTGGCGGAATGAATCGCCAAGAAAAATTTACTTTTGTTGTCGAGCAAATCATCCGTAAACAAGGTTGGTCCCCATTTTCACCCATCTCGACAAAGAAAACCAGCCTGCAATGGTGGATGTTGGAGGGAAATCCCCTACGAGACGCGAAGCCATCGCCCAAGCCATAGTCAAACTACCGGAAGCGATTTCCAGCCTATTCCGGGATGGAGACATTCACGCTAAAAAAGGCCCTGTTTTTCAAACTGCCATCATCGCCGGAATCATGGCTTGCAAAAAAACCTCCGAGCTGATCCCGCTTTGCCATCCCCTGCCTTTGGATGATTGTAAAATCCGCATCCACCTGAATGCAGATCAAGACGCTGTCATCACGTGCCGGGTTCTCTGCCATCATAAAACCGGGGTGGAAATGGAAGCGTTGACCGGCGCCAGCATTGCGGCGCTAACCTTGTACGATATGTGCAAGGCCATCTCCCACAAAATGATCATCGGAGACATCCGCCTACTGGAAAAAACCGGTGGCAAATCCGATTTCCGAGATCCGGCAGACTGACCCAGTGGAATTGTTTGGCCTAGTCCTGGTCGGCGGCCGCAGCGCCCGCATGCGCGCCGACAAAGCATCGCTCATTTACCACGGCATTCCCCAAGCCGAACACTGTTTAAAATTACTTGCCCCGCATTGCACGCAAGCCTTTCTTTCGTGTCGGCAGGATCAATCCGATCAGGTGGGCTTCCAGGGTTTTCCACAAATCCTCGACACCTTTTTAAACATGGGGCCGATGAGTGGCATTCTCTCGGCCCTGCGCGCCCATCCAGGACACGCATTCTTAGTAGTGGCCTGCGACCTCCCTTTTCTGGATGCCGCAACGCTTAGTGCCCTCGTTCTCGCCCGCAATCCAGACCAACTGGCTACCGCCTTCACAGGGTCGCAAAATGGACTCCCCGAGCCTCTCTGCGCCAT
>JAYUHW010000181.1:0-3678 GCA_043766615.1 Fibrobacteria bacterium
CCAGCACCAAATTCTATAAAATCAAAATTTGCAGCGACCAGATAACTTGGTGTAAAGTCGAACTGAGGTACGTTATCGCGTTCCATGAAAAGAGTGAAATCCTGAGTGATTTTATGGTCTAAATGGGATAAATGGAGGCGAATTCCCTGACCCATATACGCAGCGCTGTTTATAATGTTCCAGCTGCCAGTTGTTAAAAAACCAGGGTAGGTGCCGGAACGAAACAGGTATTCGCCTAGGTTTATGGCATCCGGGTTGTATTTGATGGGGAAGAGTCCAAATTGGATGATGGCTTTTGGATCGGTGATGTCGCCCATGCTGTAAATTGCTTGTGCCTGGGAAATACCTGGGCCGAACTTTGTGCCTCGAGTGTGCGCTTGGCCGATTTCTTCCGGAAAGGAGTACCAAAATAAACCGCCGGCCCCCATAATGAATTCAATGCCACCGCTCATGCCAACCGGGTCATTGATGGTGGCTTTTTGAGTGAGCCAAACACCCGTTCGCGAAACAAAAACGCCGCTGATATCCACCGCTTGCCAAGGATCGCGGCCTTTGACCATCTGTCCCATTTCCTGGGAGGAGTTGATGAAAAGAGGGGATCGGGAAACAATTTTATCGTCTTCGGATCGGTCTCTTTGTATTTCGTCGGCTGGTATGGAATTGGCAAGCAGGCCGGTTAAGACGACTAGAGCCAGTGCAAGTTTTTTGCCTCGTCCCGAATTTACGTACACATTACTGTCCATGAAAGTATTTCTCCGGCACAAATGGGCTTTGTTATTAAAGTTGATCTTGTGAAATTTTTTAATAAAAAATCACTTTTTTCTGGTAATTTCTATGTGATGTAAGGACTTTAACGAAATACATACCGCGCCCGATATTTTTAGGCGAATAGGAATTTGGACCAGAACCGGAAACGGTATAAACAATCTTTCCTTGAGCATCGGCAATGCGCACTTTGTGGATACCCGGGTCTTTAATCATGATATTCAAAGCATTGATTTTCCCGGCGAGATCCCCTTGGTGATCGAAAATGAATACGCCAACAGACTTTTTGGTAACGCAAGTGCCAACCGGTTGGTTGGTGGCTTTGGCATTATACTCAATATAGGTCGAGTCCATGCACCCGGCATATCCGGCTAGGTATTTTAAAGAACCCAAGACGTGGTTTTTGATAATTGCATTGGCTATAAATTCATTGGTATGTCCACCGAGGTTCATAAAAAACCGACTGCCTAGATAGTCTCTCGTCCAGGCAATAGGATGGTCAATCCCCAAAGTTCCCCCACCGCCTTGGATGGTTTTTTCATCAACTGTAAAAAGGACTCGAACTCCTGGTAATCCGCGAGGATTGCAGGATGGGTTGTACCATTCTTCGTTGTAATTGAATTTATCACCCGTTTTTAATAAGGTGCCCCGAGCATCTCTGCCTTCGCCTTCTTTATCCGCGTACAAATCTGCGGGTACAACTCCAGCATTATTCTTGTATTCACAGGCTAGAATGCCCTGGTACCAGGTCCAAGTAGGATCAGGTCGGTCACATTGATGCAAACAACCCAAGCCTTTTCCGGAACCGTAAAAGGCTTGCACGGCGGCTTTTTGCTCAGGGCTGAATTTGTTGCCAAAAAAATCACCATTGACACTATAGATGACATCATAATTTCGAAGCCCCAATGTGGTAAATAACGTAGGGTCGGTAGTGGCATCCACGGTAAACCCATTTGCCAGCCCAATAGTTTTAATCATGTCATTGACTTGAGGCGTATTCGCATGACCATTTGGACTGTTCCAAATGAGTACCTTTCTCAAATTGGAAGTTACGGGACCTTGTGCAAAGGATAGGAGCGAGGTAGCGAGTACTGCAAATAGGATGCTGGAAACAGAAAATCGGGGTCGTTTATTGTGCATAAGCCGTGCTCCTTAAAAATTTCAACAACTATCTGGTTTGGAAGAATTTAAGCTCAATTATCGGATATTTCGTTAGAGTAATTCCGACTGGTAAATATTGAAGCTTTTTCCAAACCATACCAAATTCAAAGAGCTAAAGGGTATATTATTAACCGATGGTAAATTTGGATAGCTTTCGCCTTACCAGAAACTAATCTTAACGCATATTCTGCCTGTCCGACCGGCTGTTCTTTCATACCTTACGAAAAAGGGATTTCAATGGCTTCACCACTCAAAACTCTATTGTGCTTTACCTTGGTTCTGCATTCTGCCATTTTCGCCCAATTCCCGGAGACGGTGCATCCCGGCTATTCCTTGGTCAACCTGCGACCTGCCACGTTCCAGCCGAGAGGTATTGGCGGCATGGATTTTCTTGCGGATGGCACATTGGCCATTTGTACTTGGGGAAGTTATCGAACCGCAACAGGCGAAGTGTATTTGGTATCCGGAGTGGATGGGACGGGTCCAGCTTCGGTGCAGGTTAGAAAAATTGCCCAAGGCTTGGTCGAACCAATGGGGCTCAAGGTGGTCGGTGGTGAAATCTATGTGATGCAACAAACGGAATTGTCCAAGATTATTGTGCCCGCTGGCACTGCTATGGCGATACCTACCAAGGTTGTTGGTGGTTGGGCGCCGCCGGTAGGGGATTGGACTTATGGTCTTGTCTATAAAGACGGTTCATTTTATGGAACCCAAGGAGGTTGGGGATCGGGACCACCCCTGTCAAAAGACCAGAATTCCTGGCTCAAATTGACCCCTGGGGTGGGTTATCAGGTTTTGGCAGGTGGTTTGCGGAATGCGGATGGCATTGATATCGGCCCTGATGGAGAAATGTTCGCTACGGACAATCAGGGAAATTGGCTACCCTCGAGCAAGTTGATTCACTTACGAATCGGAAGATTCTACGGACATCGGTATAACGCTCTCAATCCCTTTGCCAATGGAGCGGAGTCTCCGCCCGCAGTTTGGGTCCCACACGGTGCCATCGGATTTTCTCCAACACATCCCATATTGGTTCCCGGTGGAGTTTATCAAGGGCAAATGTTGGCTGGAGATGTGCATTTTGGTGGCATGGCACGCTATTTTCTTGAAAGGGTAAAGGATTCCAGCGGTATTCCCCAATATCAAGGGGCCGTTTTCCGCTTCACGGGTGGCCTTGAATGCGGGGTGCATCGACTCCTAATCGATAAGACCGGGGCTATTTATATGGGAGGCATTGGAGGTGTGGACAATGGCACAGTAAATTTTGGATCAGTCGGAGGTGGCACCTGGAATTGGAACAATACCTGGACCGGATTACAGAAACTGGTTCCCAAGGGCAATACCGCTTTTGATATGCTGGCCGTGCGCAGCTTAGCGGACGGGTTTGAACTCGAATTTACGCACCCCACAACGGGAGGCGGTTTGACCACAAAATACTTAGCTGAGCAATGGCGCTATGTACCAACTGCACAGTACGGAGGGCCACAGATTGAGAAGGCTACACTGACTGTAGCCTCGGCCACGGTATCTGTAGATGGTAAAAAAATCCAACTAAAAATCCCGGGTCTTAAAAATGGTTTCGTCGTGCATATTAAAGTGACTGGTTTGCTTTCCAGTACGGGTGAAGATCTTTGGGCAAAAGATACGTGGTATACGCTCAACAATCGTGGACCCGGAGAGCCACCCACTGCCATAAAAAACAGGACAGCAGACCCAGCCGCCTCTAGCCCGGCTTTACATCGGGTCTTGAGC
>JAYUHW010000182.1:0-4763 GCA_043766615.1 Fibrobacteria bacterium
GTGTTCAAAAATCTCGCCGGTGGAAAAAAGACCGCCAGAAAGCGCTGAACCACTGCTTGATAAATTTTGCGTTCTGGTTCGGAAAGATCGGTGGGTATCACGTTAGTGGGAATGATGGCATGGTGATCGGAAACCTTGCTCTCATCAAAAATGCGTTTGTCCATTCGCACATAATTCTTTTCCAAAGCTTGGGTGGCAAAGCGGCCGTACTCGCCCTGCTTTAAACTTTGCATTAGCCCCTTGGCCACCTCCAAGTAATCGTTGGGAAGGTAGCGGCTGTCCGTTCTTGGATAAGTCAATGCCTTATGTCGCTCATAAAGCGCCTGCGCCAATCCCAATGTGTTCTTGGCGGAAAATCCGAAGCGAGAATTGGCATCTCTTTGCAAGCTGGTCAAATCATAAAGTGACGATGCACCCTGAGTAGAAGGTTTCTGTGTTTCCGTGGCTACCGCCGGTTTCCCCTGGCACTTGGATTGAATGGCTTGCGCACGGGTGGAATCCCAGATTCGTTCTGGGCGGGCATCCTCTGCCCCTTCTTTCTTTTTGAATTCAGGGTCGAACCAGCGCCCGGAATACTCGGCTTCAGAACCCGCTTTGGATCCTGACCGGCCAAAATCCGCATTTACCTCCCAAAAATTCTTCGGAATGAATTTCTCTCTATCCCATTCTCGGTTTACAATCATGGAGAGTGTGGGTGTTTGCACACGGCCACACGGAGTCAAAAAGAAGCCGCCCCATTGCGACTTGTAGCCGGTGAGAGCCCGCGACCCGTTGATGCCAATAAGCCAGTCCGCTTCAGACCGACACATGGCCGCCTGCGCCAAGTTTTGCATTTCCCCATCGGTTCGCAAATGTTGGAAGCCCGTCTCAATGGCTGTTTTTGTCATGCTTTGCAGCCAAAGTCTGCGTATGGTTCCTTTAATGGGCTTCGATTCACCGGAATATTGCAGGATATACCGGAATATCAATTCGCCTTCCCGGCCAGCGTCACAGGCGTTTACAATCTCTTTAATATCCTTGCGACGCAGCAACTTGCCTAATGCAGAAAGTTGTGATTTGGTTTTAGGAAGGGGTAGGATGGAAAATTTTTCAGGAATGATTGGCAGATTTTTAAGGCCCCATTCTTTAAATCGTTCATCCATTTCTTTGGGATTGGCTATTCCGACCAAGTGTCCGATGGCGTATGAAACGACATAACTGGGGCTCTCGTAATAGAATTCGTGCTTTTCGAATTTTTCGGGCAAAGCCTTCACAATATCGCCGGCGACACTGGGTTTTTCGGCTATTATGAGTGTTTTATGGGCTTCAGCGGCCAAAGGGTATCCTAGGTTGGGATTAATTTGGGAAGAATATATATAACAACAACACGCTTCAAAACGGGCGAAACCCTATGGGTGGCTCCGTTCACTCAAGATAATGGACTCGGAAAACTCGAACTCCCGATAAGTGCGCTTTAAGTGGTTCCGGGGCGAGAATTGGGTGGGAATTCAATAAATTGCGCCGGTTTCGGAGCCTTCTATAATTTTATGGAGGTCCGGCCCGATATGTCCCTTCAGCGTATCCCAGTTGAGCACAAGCACGTCGGTCACCAACTTGGTGTTATCTGTTTTCTCGCCTTTGATTCGAAAGCCAAGGGCTTGAAACATTATCAGATGATCGTAGCCGCCATGCACGGCAACGTATTCTGATTCGCTAAGGTGAACGGAGTCTTTAATTTGAAACAACGCTTTGATCAAAATTTCTGCATACCGCTCATCCTGGAGCATTCCAAACAGTCGCGCCCACAAAGGCTTAAGCCGAAGCTTTTCAGAACGTCCATGCACTTCAGTCATCTGTTGTTGCGTTTCATTCCCAACAGGAATTTCCTTTCCAATAATTTCGGCGGCCATAGATAAAAGCCGTTGCGCTTCATCTGTACCTGTACTCATTTTCCAAGCGTAAATATGAATTTCCGTTTCCCTGAATTCAAAAGCATCTTGCAGAAAGGTCAAAATCTCTTTTCCTTCATGACCAACTCGGCTCACATCATAAATGATGATATGCCCAATGCGATCGGTCTTTGCTCGCTGGATAAGCTGTTCCATACCCAAACGAAGCTGCCCAGGAACATAAGCCGCTGAATCAGAAATGATATCCACCACTTCGAGACCATGCATCAGACAGTAAGTTTGTAACTCGGTGGATTGAAGCTCTAATGAAACTTCAGTGGCCACGTGGCCCCATACTGCGCAGTACACGAGGGCTTTCGAATTATTGAAGGTAGGCATATGTTTCAAAATATAACCATTTTTACAGCAAAGTACTGTGGACTACCCGTCGCATCCCTTCACGCCTGGGATATCCATGAGCCAGGTTAATCTGTTCCAAATCAATGGATTTGGGCGTTTATTTTGAGGTATTCTAGTTTGGCTCGAGTTGGAGAGTTTTGAGAAAAAAGCGGTAAAAAGTTTGTGAAGTTTATCTAAACCCAAATTGTTTAAGCGTACTTGGCCTCGCCAATTTTCAAGTTGTTGTAAAACTCCAATGGGCTTTCGGATGCAATTAAACTTCGACGTATATCGGCATCGGACATGATTCTGGATATGGCCGAGAGGGCACGAATATGAGGGCCAGTTGTATTTGCCGGCGAAACGATCAGAAAAAGCAAATACACATTTTCCTTATCAATGGCCTCAAAATTTATGCCTCGTTTTACGGAACAGGCCACCACGCACATCTTATCCAAAAAATCCACTTTGCCGTGGGGAACAGCCAAACCGCAACCAATGCCGGTGGACATTTTCGCTTCCCTGCCCAGCACAGCTTTCAGTACGCCGTCACGATTTTCAATCTGATACGATTGGCACAACAAATCCACCATATCGGAAATAAGTTCGCGTTTATGGGTTTGCGGGGAATCAATAATGATGCACTTTTCCGAAAAGGATTCCGATAGCTTCATATTTTCATGTCCTTAGACCCGCCGGGTCCCACTTTAAAACTCTGCGCCCAGGGACCAATAATCCCGTTGTGGGTTTTCATGCGAGCCGATGCCTTTGATGGCCCAGGACCGCGTGTACTTCAGTACGAAAATTCCCAAATTCATGCGCATACCATAACCCAGCCCCATTCCCATGACATCGAATGGATCACCCGAAGACCATGCGCCTCCATAGTCCATAAATACATTACCCATAACATACCTTAAGACCAATGGAATAGGCCATACCACAGAAAACTCGCGGATAAAGGGATATCGGAATTCAACATTACTGACAAATTTCCGTGTGCCTTTGAATTCATAATAGTCAAATCCACGCAATGGAAAATCGAATTGTGAGAAGTAAAACTCTTCGAGCTTTTTCGGGAGATTCGCGGAATTCGCATGCGCGTTAAAAGTGAAGTCTTCACCGCCTACCCAGAATTGGTGCGGATTTTCATAATTGCCAATGGCTTCAGAAGCGCCTGCGGAGACTCGGACAGCAAGAGTATACTTTTTAAAGAATTCCCAGTATTTACGGGCATCAGCATCCAGCGTATAAAAGGAAATATGATCTTGAAAAACCGGTGGTACGGCCTGGATGGCACCGTAAACCCGTTCCCCATTCACGGGTCCGACGATTCCCCAGATGGTATTGTCATGCACCCATTTCAACGTTGGAAAAACGGCGTTGATGGTAATGGGATCATAGGCATTATCAGTGACAAATTTGCCACCCTGATTAGACTGCAAACTGCGTGAAGAAAACAAAGTCCTGGCTTCAAACTCAAGCCGCGTATATATCGAAAAAGGGTAACGCGCCATTGCTCCGAAACCAAATTGCCTGTCCAGAAAGACGCTGTCTGGCGGAGATATCGAACCGGAATCCTGCAGCAATCCATTCGATAGCTGGGCTTGGTGGTAGGCACTAATAGTCAAATCCGTTTTCATGGGTAAATAGCTATATGCGACTGAGCCATTCGTGTTTTCCCAGCTTCCATTGATGCTGAGGGCAAAGGACAATTCCTGATCGCCCATCAAGTCGCTCAGGGTAATGTAAGCTAAGCCACCATATCCATACTGGTTGTCAACCCCCAGAGCCGCATTGGCATTGTCCAGACTCCATACTGGCTTGTATTTTCGTTTTAAAAAACCTCCATCACCGGCAAGATACGCGGAGCTGTCGGTTAGAAAAACAGAATCCTTTTTCTTTTTCCCTTTTTTCTTGTTCCCGACCGATTCCACACTGTCGCCTGCAGCGGCCTTCCCGGCAACCACCATGTTTTTATTCGTATCGGTAGGGACAGTTTTGGCCGTTGAATCCTTGGAGAGACTGGCTTTACGGGTTGAATCTTTGCTGGCAACTTTTTTTAAAGAATCCAGTCGACCAAGCGAATCCGCGCGAATGCTGTCGGCATTGTAACTGGAGAGGTTCGCCCAATTTAAGGGGCGAAAGAAACTTAAGGCGCTGTCTTCTTGGGTTTTGATAAAACGGGTTTTGGGAAGCTCGCCAGAAATAACTTTACTCACCGGATCCTTCATCAGAAAAATATCCCAACCTCCTTCTTCAAAAAGAGAAAAGGCCAGCAGGCCACCGCTTCTCGACCACGATGGCGTGAAACATCCGGAAAGCAGGTTGGTTACAGGCCGGATCAAAGACATACCGGCCGAATCCTTGCTCATATAAATGTTGTCGATGCCGGATCGATTGGAAATGAACATCAGGGTTGTGTCGGAAGGACCGTAGGAGGGCTCCTTTTCATCCCAATTGCCGCCTGCCACTTTGACCAGACTGTCTCCTTCA
>JAYUHW010000183.1:0-25718 GCA_043766615.1 Fibrobacteria bacterium
CCGCTCCCCGCTCATCAATCGCGCCGTGGCGCGGGTCCCGGGAGAAAACTTGGGGTTCCGGTGTTTGTAAAACGTGCAAAGCCGGTTGGCCGCGGGCATCCGCTCCATCATTTCCGACGCTAGCCACAACGCCGGTAAGGATTCGAAACCGCAGGATTGAATCCTCAATCCACCAGCCTGCCGTACGATTTCGCCAGCTTGCCTGAACGAATTTTCGACATGGGAAAATTCCCCGCAAACGTCCAAAACGATGCCGGGCCATCGGTTCAGGGTATCGAGAAAAATTTCGGGCAGTGAAACATAGGGTCCGGCGCATTGAATCAACAAATCGATTCCAGCGAGAAAGTCAGCCAGTTCACGGTGATTTTCCGGATCAACCACCCGTTTTTCCAGGTCCGCGCACCAGCCTCCGGTCATGTTCGACAACCGAACGGGATCGCGTCCCGCTAGAATGGGAAAATGCCCAGAAGCAGTCAATTCCTTCCCGATCAAGCGGCCAGTGAATCCGTAGGCGCCATATATCGCCAATTTCATAGGCCAACGCCACCCGATTTTGAATTCAAAGTTTTATCGATTCACCAATAAGGAAAATCCAAATCCGCCGGAGGTTGGCCCAAATCCTTCCTCCGAATGTCCTGAACGGTCACCCCGATCTCCCAAATCTACCTCGGCAAACCAAAGAAAGGAAGCATTTGGCGTCAATTTCTTTCGAAAACCCATACTGCATTCCAAACTTTGGAAATCCCCATAATTTTTCCAATAGGAGCTCGCAGGGCCTGTAATGGAATTTGAAATTCGTACTGAATATTTCACAGCTTCGATTCTATATCCGATTTTAGGAGCTATAGAGTAGCCTCCCGATACTGCTATTACGTGAGAAATATTTAGACCAGCATAAATAGTGTTTTCATGTTCTTCAATTTTATAGAAAGACGAAACTCCATTGTTATAATAAAAATCGTAATTGTCGATGGGGAAAATGGAGGAAACACGAAGAAAGCCCGCCCTGACCGAAACTGTTAAGGGGAACGATTCGTTTTCTTTCCAGGCATACAGGTTAAGGTCCCCTCCGTACCCTGTACCAGAACTTTCTTGAATCTGATCGCCTAGATATTTTTTGTAATACACTGCGGCGACTTCCGCATAACCTTTGTAAGTGAGGGTTGGCCTCAGATTAAAGTCCGTGTAATCGCCGTAAATTTTAAAAAAACATCCGAGCCCAACTCCTGATTCACTTTTCGCCAAAAACTCCCCATCCGAATACGAGAGTGTTACCAAGAGCCCAAGCAGCAGAAGCGATTTTTTTTTCATGATGTCCATTTGATCCAATTGAATCATTTCTATCCTCAATAGCACGCATTTATCCAATAGATCAGGTCGTCCCTCTATTCGGTTCCATATGTAACCATTTCAATGCCCGTTCCAATCCAACCTAAACCCTGAGCGAATCCAACAGGGGTTCAACCAATCGGTGAGAGCTTGTCCTAGCACGGTTAAGACATTCATCACCCGGTTTGACGACCGTGATGCCGGGATGGAAACCACCGAGAAAGAATCAATTTCAGACGCAATAGGTAATGCGACTCATTGGAATACCACAAGGCAAAACTATGAATTCCCCAGAAATCAGGGCACAACGATTCCTCGCCCCCTTGGGTCAGGTCAAAATATTCGCTTAACCGCACCTAAATAGTGGCGAAGGACCGGATATAATGAGACAGAAATGCCAGAATCGGGAAACAATCGTGCATCGGTAATAAAGCATCGGAAAAATTTTAGCATGGGTGTGAGATTGAATGAGCGCCGTATAACGCCGAAATATTCAAATGCCACTCAGGAGGATTTTTTTATGAATTTTCGAAACGTATCGGGTGTGTGGAGAGACTCACGCCGTATGAGAATTTCCCATCTGCTTCTATTCATTCTAGCCTTCAGTTTGCCGGACTCTCCACTAGGCGCTCCAACCTCTACATTGTGGGAGAAGTGGACCGTGCATCAGGACTCAAGTCAGAAGCAGCTGAACTATGGACCATGGAAAGTTTTTCTTGCAACGTACCTGGATACAACATCCAAGTACCAAATAAATCGACTTCGATACGGCCAAGTATCAAAAGGAGATCGAGCCGCTTTGGAATCCTTTCTTGGGGCATTGCAAGCAGAGAAGCTAGGCACTTTGAACAGGCAGGAGCAAAAAGCATATTGGATGAATCTATACAATGCGATGACGGTTGCTGTGGTTCTTCGAGCCTATCCCATTGGCAGCATTCGCGATATCGAACTTTCCAAAGGTGTATCCAAGGCGGGACCATGGGATGCCAAAATCATGCGTGTCGAAGGCGTCGAACTTTCGCTCAATGATATCGAACATCGAATTCTGCGACCCCTTTGGAAAGACAATCGCGTCCATTTTGCATTGAATTGCGCCAGCCTGGGTTGCCCTAATTTGGCTCCAGTCCCCTTCACTGCGGTGAACTCGCAAGCCTTACTGAATCGGGGCGCCAAAAGTTTTATTCAATCCGAACGAGGTGCTTCCTTTGAAGGTAATACCCTGATTCTCTCCAGTCTTTTCGATTGGTACAAAGAGGATTTCGGAACCGACCGCGACAAGGTGGTCGAATTCATTTCCCTATACTCCGAACCGGTGGTTCAGAAAAAGCTTCTGAATTTCAAGGGTGGAATCAAGTATCAGTATGATTGGAAGTTGAATGATGCCGCGTCTCGGCCTTGAGCCGGGTTGGGGCCCCGGTCAAGGGAATGTGCCGATGATTGTTTTTCTTGAAACGTATCGCTGAATGTCAGAGACTCAGGGAGCATGAATAAATCCTCGCAATGCTTCCTATTTCTTTCCGCAGGTTTGCTCTCCTACACTCGGACCCATGGTGAAAGTTTTCGAATCTCGGGACTGGCCTTGGGAATTGGAGACTGGATAAATGTCTCCGATCGGGATTGGAGAACCCGGGAGGATTATGGGACCTTGCCGGCGGCCTCCTTGTATTGGGCAGGGTGGGGGTGGAATGGAAGCTTGGGCGTTCCTTTTAAATCTTCGTTCAAAAGGAACGGCCATAAGACACGGTACTCGCTAGGTGACGGTGAAATATCCGTGGGGAAGCGAATCGATGCCTGGTCTCCCAGGGTGTCCCTGAAATTCCCGGCCTATGATTGGTCGGTGGAGCATCCCGAAGTGAACGAGCTCTATATCGGAAGTGGAACCTGGGATTTGGCTATGGGGTTGGGTGGTCGCCTTCCCAAAAACCTTCTCGCCAAACGGCTTACAATTCAATTCGACCTAGAAGGGTCCACGGTTCTTGCGCCTGGATTGGCAGACTATGGTTCATACAAAGGCCTTGGTGCCTTCCAGGCTGCGTATGCTTTGGGCAGCCGTTGGAAGGCAGGGATGACTACGCTTTTTCTTTTCGATCACTGGATCTGGATCCCGAATTATTGGGATCAGGAGGGAGAAACTAAATTTTCCATTGTACCTGGCGCCGTCGTGGGAGTCCGAATTTATCAATCCACGTATTTGGATGCGAAAGCCGGTTGGGGACTGTATGAATACAAGAAACTCATTCGCCCAAAGTATGCCACTCTAAGCCAGGACTCATATTCCTTCGGACTGTCCCTTTATCAAGCCTTCAAGTGACGGTTGCCGGAACCATTTCAAGCAAATTGTGCGACCCTTTTATCAAACAGTATATTCCATGACCGCTTTTGGAAACTGAGAACGGATTTTTTCGACGATCAAACATCTGGCACGATGCAGTCTCACCCGGACCAGGGATTTGGTAATGCCCAGTTCTAGGGAGGTTTCTTCGCCGCTGAGTCCTTCGAAGTCTCTTAAGTAGTGGACGTCACGGTATTTGCTGTCCAGTTTGGCGGCGGCCAATTCCACCATCCGGACCAGCTCCAGTTGCATGAGGACGCTGTCCGGCAATGGGTCTTTCGATTCAATATTTTCCAAGATATGGGAAGGGGTTGGGGGCGAATTCACCTTACGGTATTTTTCGGCCATCTTGTCGCAAATTTTATGATAGGCTAGGGAAAAAATCCAGGTAGACAACTTACACCGGCCTTCAAACCTGGGAAGCCCTCGGTGCACGGCAATGTAGGTTTCTTGCAGGATCTCTTCTACGATGCATGAGTCCGGAAAATAACGATGCACATAGGAGGACAACGGGGCGTGGGTTTGGTTGAAAAGTTGGCTGAATGCCCTCTCTCGTCCGGGGTTCCCGGAACGGACTTCATTCAGGAAGGATGCCGTATTGATTTCCAGAAAAGGTTCGTTGGGATCGCGAAACTTTTTCCTGTACGCGTAAGATTTGGGTACAACCACAAGCTGTTCCTCGAAATTGGCTCCGCATATTTATCGGAATGTCCTTCCGAAGCGAAATGCCCTTCTCAAAGATATTATTCCCACAAATGCGATTCCTTCATTAACATTCAATTTCCGTATTCAAATGTTAACGGTCGTTTCCCCGCCTGACTTCCAGTCCTGGCGGTTTAGTTGAGGAACCAGGGAATTCGCAAGATATCCTGAAAGGTGACGAATAGGAAAAGCAGCAAGAAAAAACTGAAACCCACCCGATTTATCATATGCTGCGTGCTGAGAGCCAAGGGCTTCTTACGAATCCACTCCAGAAATAAAAACATCACCACACCGCCATCCGTAATCGCCAAGGGCAGGATATTCAGTACCGCCAGGTTGGTATTGAGCAATGCCATGAATTCCAAAAACTTCTGCACGCTTTGACGCAAGCTTCCGGCGATCATTTGCACAATCCCGATGGGCCCGGACAAGGCTTTGAGTTTTATTTTTCCAAGAATGATGCCGGACAGAGTTTTGAAAACCAAGGTGGCGGACTCGGCGTTCTTCTCCACACTTTTATTCATCGCGCCGACTACACCGCGTTTGACCAGAATAGTTGGTACGGAAAGGCCAGGATAAATTCCCACTACATACCGTTTGCTGCTTTCATCCATGACGGGCCGAATGGGAATTTCCAATTTCTGATTGTCGCGTACCACGCTGATGGTGATGGACTCTCCTTTGGAACCGTTTACCATTTCAATCAATGCCGTAGCGGAAGGAATCCGGATTCCGTCCACGGCCATGATTTTGTCACCTAATTTCAGCCCGGCCGCCTCAGCGGGTTTGCCGGGCATGACTTTGGCAACCACAACCTCGGCTTCACCGGTGATTCCAGATAAAGCGATTCCAAACTTGGCATTTATTTCAGGTACCATGGTTAGTGTTAGGGACTGTTCGGAGCGGCGAATTTCAAGTGGGATAGGATGACCACCTTCCATGGCCACATCTTGCATAAAGGTTTCCCAGCCTGTGACGGGCTTGCCATTCAGTTTGAGGACTTCATCCCCCCGTTGTAGGCCCGCCTTCTCCCCGGGGGAGCCTGCGTCTACTTCACCCACTTTCATAGAATGTTTGGGTTCTTGAACGCCGTTCAAATAAAGTCCGAAAAGAATTAAAAAGGCAAAGACAACATTTGCAGCGGGGCCCGCAATGGCGATTAGAAAGCGCACCCAAATCGGTTTGACACGGAATTCATCGGCATTGCCATAGCCTCCGTCTTCCGGGCTCTCTCCGGCCATGGCTACATATCCACCAAAGGGTATGGCGGATATGGCGTATTCCGTTTCCCCACGCTTCCAGGTGATTAATTTTTTTCCAAATCCAATGGAAAAGGTATGCACCTTTACGCCTAATTTTTTGGCGACAAAGAAATGTCCGAATTCGTGGATGAAAACCATAAAACTCAAACCGATGAGTCCCACCGGAACCTGGTAGATCAGAGACCAATAGCCGACCAAATTCATGCGATACCTGCTTTCACTTCAATATCATCCATTATACTTATCGCAGCTTGGCGTGCCCAACTATCTGCGCTGAGTACGTCTTTAATATCCGGATTTTGTTTCACATTGGCTGCGTCTAGGACGGCGGATAGGATCACGGGAATATCGGTGAAACCAACCTTTTCTTCCAGAAAACGGGCTACAACGGCCTCATTGGCGGCATTGAGGATGGCTGGACCGGTACCGCCCAAATGGCCGGCGCGATAGGCCAAGCCCAGACACGGGAACTTGTCGAAATCGGGCGCGAAGAATTCCAGTTTGGCCAATTTGGCCATGTCCAGTCTTTCCACGTTTAGGGGCCAACGCTCCGGATAGGAAAGGGCATATTGAATCGGCAGTTGCATATCCGGGCAGCCAAGTTGCGCCATCAAAGACCCATCTTGGAATTGAACAAAAGAATGGATAATCGAGGTAGGATGGATGGTCACTTTGATCTTTGCAAAGTCGACCCCAAACAAATAATGGGCTTCAATGACCTCAAGGCCTTTGTTCATAAGCGTGGCAGAATCAATAGTGATTTTTTCTCCCATTACCCAAGTGGGATGTTTTAAGGCGTCGGATTTGCGAATGGATGCGAAGGTATCTTTCGGTCTTTCGCGAAATGGGCCACCGGAAGCCGTAAGCTCAATGTGTTCGACTTCGGAAATGGGTCGTCCTGCCATACATTGAAAAATCGCGGAATGTTCCGAATCGATGGGAATCAATTGACTGGCCGGATGGCTTCGCAAAGCTGAATTGATAATCTCGCCTGCCATCACCATGGTCTCTTTATTTGCCAGTCCTACATGTTTGCCCCGGCGGATGGCCTCCAGAGTCGGCTGGCAACCGATTGCGCCCACCAGCCCGTTGAGGACATAATCCACTTCGGTCAGGGAAACCAGTTCCAATAATCCGTCCATTCCCTCCAAAACTCGAATCGAAGTTTTCTGGCGCATTCGCGCAGCCGCCCCAGCATCAAAGACGCAGACAACTTTGATTTTGAATTCGTCGATGATGGGCAATAACTTTTCCCATTGCCGCCCAACCGCCACACCTACCAACCGGAAGCGGTCGGGATGTTGGCGGAAAACCTTGAGGGCATTCATACCAATGGAACCGGTAGCACCCAGCAAGGCGATATTCTTCTTATGCATGGTGATTCAATATAAAAAATGCCATGAATCGAATTATAGCAAGCCTACCTTAGAATTCCCCCAAAAGACACAAAACGCGTCCTACCCATCCCATTCATTACCTGCGGATCACACTTGCCTATTTTTTTTGCCAGGTGCTAGTGTGAGAGTGTCAGGTAATTCGGGAAGGACGCTTAGCCTATGCTGTATTCTAGCACCAAACTTAGTTGGACCTTGGCGATTGGATTGTTCTTGGCCGCCTGCGATTTGACGCAATTGACAAAATCAAGTTCGACAGACGCGGTCGCGCAGCCCAAAACAGAAGCCACCGTAATCGGCGTTTGGAGGGCCAATATTCCCGTTTCCGCCACCCCACCTACCGACATCAAAGTGACTATGGATATTGGAAGCGACCATACCACGTTGTTGTCCTATCGGGTGGCAACGGGTAAACCAGCCCCTTATGATTATTTGGAGATAAAAAAGGAATACTCGACGTGGACCGTGGCCGATGGTAATTTATCCAGCGTTAAAACCCATTGCGAGTATAAAGATCAAACCACCGGTTTGGCGACGGCGGAAGTGGACTGCCGGGCACCCATAGAAGAATCCCATGATATCAATGTTAAAGGCGGAGCCTGGACCCTCATTAAAGAGGGCGCGCCGCTAGTTTTTAATAAACGATGAAAATATGTTGCACTTACTTTGTCAATGCGCGACGCTAAATAGCGACAAGTAGAAGGCTGCCACAGGCGCACTGAAAAAGAGGGCGTCGAATCGATCCAGCACTCCACCATGCCCGGGAATTAAGTGGGAGGAGTCTTTAGCACCTGCATGGCGTTTAAGTATGGATATAAAGAGGTCGCCGAGTATTGCCGTGCCGGATAGCACAAGTCCCAGACCCAGGTTTTCCATTCCGCTGGTCTTCAGTAAGGTTGGGCCAACGGCCATTACTAAAACTGTCGTCAGGATGGCACCTCCGACGGCACCTTCCACCGTTTTACCAGAACTGATCGAGGGCGCGAGCTTGCGCTTTCCAAAAGCCCGTCCGGTCACATAGGCGCCCGTATCGGCGGTGGCGATGGCAAGCTGCACCAGTAATAGCGGGAAGATGCCGTGCCAACCCGTTTCCGGACGGACTAACGCGTACATGCCTGCGGCATACCATCCGAAATATCCACATCCGAAAAGCTGCAAATAAATCCAGGGGGCCATGGCTGAAATATTTAGGTACCGGAACCCAAGCAATGTGAAAGTAAGGACTCCCGTTACTGCCAAACCCCAATGCAAAGTTTCCCGCGGAATAGCTGAAAAACCCGGAAGATACATTAGCGTGCTAAGGAGCACCAAGAGGGCCGGAAACCAAGCTATTTGGGGTCCAGAAAAACTTTTGGAAACCATGCGGGAATATTCCCAAGCGCCCAAAGTAAGCATCAAGGCCATCACCGCCCAGCGGGTGTTCACATTGAGCACAAGTGCGGAAAATCCCAGCAGGCCCATGACAACTGCTGATACGATGCGAACAGCTAGGTTTGACAGGGCTTAGCCTTCGAACACTTTGCCGAAACGGCGTTGGCGGGAGTAGTATTCCTCGATGGCCTCTACCAGACCATCCCGGTCAAAATCCGGCCATAGCGTTGGCGTTACGTACAATTCCGTATAGGCAATTTGCCAGAGCAGGTAGTTGGATATGCGCTGGTCGCCGCCGGTTCGAATCAAAAGCTCCGGATCGGGAACTTCACTTTGGTACATGTGGGCACGGAAAACTTGGTCATCGATATCCGCGGGATCGATTTCTCCGCGACGGGCTTTTTCCGCTAGTGCGCGGCAGGCGTCCAGGATTTCTTCTCTGCCACCGTAAGAAACCGCCAAGTTAAGCTGAAGACCGGTATTTTCCCGGGTACGTTCCATGCCCCATTCCAGTTCCTTGCGCGTTACGTCGGGAAGGCGGGATAAATTTCCCAAGGCACAGAGCCGGACATTATTGTCCATTAAATCCTGAATTTCCTGACGGATCATGTCGACCAGAAGGTGCATGAGGGCATCGACTTCCGGAAGCGGTCGTTCCCAGTTCTCGGAGGAGAAGACGTATATGGTTAGGTATTTGACACCTAATTCGCCGGCTGCTTTAACGATTCGCTTAGTGGCTTTTGTGCCCTCTTTATGGCCAAGGACTCGGGGTAAAAAGCGTTTTTTCGCCCAGCGGCCATTTCCGTCCATGATGACGGCAATATGTTGAAGCGGCTCACGCATGGTTGGGTGAACAGGACTCAAACGGTCAGAATGTCCTTTTCCTTTTCAACAATTATTTTATCCACTTCCGCAATGTACTTGTCCGTGATGGTCTGGACTTTTTCCATCTCATGTTTGAGATCGTCTTCTGGGCCACCGGAATCCTTGGCTGCTTTTTTCAGGTGCTCGTTTTCATCACGCCGAATATTACGAATGGCGACTTTGCCTTCTTCACCCACATGTTTGGCCACTTTGGCCAATTCCTTGCGGCGTTCACCGGTTAAAACGGGCATATTCAAACGAATGAAAGTTCCATCGTTAACTGGATTGATGCCAATGTTGCTGGTCTGAATGGCTTTTTCGATGGCTTGCATCAAACTCTTGTCCCAGGGTTTAATAGCCAGACATCGCGGTTCCGGTATGGAGATAGCCGCCGCCTGAGGGATGGGTGTTTTGGTGCCGTAATAGTCGATGTAGATATTGTCCAGAATAGATGGAGATGCGATTCCGGTGCGAATCTTGGCCAACTCGCGGTGGACCGTGTCCACGGTTTTCTGCATACGGTCTTTAAGTGATTTCTCGTCGAACATGCTTTTACTCCCCGCCGTTCACCAAGGTTCCAATCTTTTCCCCTTTAGCCGCTTTGACCAAATTTCCAGGAACGGTCATGTCGAAAACCAAAATGGGAATATTGTTCTCACGACACAAGGCGAAAGCCGAAGTATCCATAACCTTGAGCTGTCGATTAATGGCCTCAGTATAGGTAATGCTATCGTACTTAACTGCATCTTTGTGCTTGTTGGGATCCTTATCATAAATACCATCTACATTGGTGGCCTTCATGATCACGTCACAGTTGGTTTCAATGGCTCGCAGTGTGGCCGCGCTATCCGTTGTAAAGTAAGGGTTGCCGGTTCCGGCTGCGAATAGGGCGATGCGTCCCTTTTCCAGGTGACGGACTGCCCGTCGGCGGATATAAAACTCGGCGATGGTAGACATTTTGATTGCGCTCATCACGCGGGTAAAAATGCCAAGCTTTTCCAGCGCGTCTTGCATAGCCAGGCAGTTGATTACCGTGGCCAACATTCCCATCTGGTCTGCGGAAACCCGGTCGAATCCGAATTTACTAAGTGTAGAGCCACGGACAATATTGCCGCCACCGATGACAATTCCTAATTGGATGCCGCTTTGATAAACTTGGGCAACTTCTTCTGCTATAGAGCGGATAGTATCCGGGTCTATGCCACTTTCCTGGTCGCCTGCGAAAGTCTCCCCACTAAGTTTGAGAAGAATTCGCTTGTACCTTAGGTCGGGCACTGGGCTATTGACCCAATTGAAGTCGGTGGAAACCGAGCACCTTTACGGACTCGAGCCCTTGCGACTTGGCAGTATTGGCCAGCAATTTGTCGACAGTGAGTTTGCTGTCTTTGATGTAGACCTGGCTGATCAAACAATTCTCTTTGTAGAATTTCGTGACTTTGCCTTCTACAATTTTTTCAAGCATGTCGCCGGTTTTGCCTTCTTTCAAAGTCAGTTCCCGAGCGATTTCGCGCTCCTTATCAACAAGGGCAACGGGGACGTCTTTCGGTTCAACGGCAATGGGCATGCTAGCGGCCACCTGCATGGCCAAATCTTTGGCCAATGTGGATAAGCCCGCTTTGTCACTGGGTGTACCGGTAAATCCCAGCTTTAAAATGACACCAATTTTCCCTTGCATGTGGGAGTAGGTTTCCGCGATTTCACTGGAGCCAATTTTTTCCAAAGCGAAACGGCGGATGGAAATCATTTCCCCGATTTTGGCGATAACAGCCGTATTCGCTTCACCTACCGTAGTGGCATCCATGGGAAGCACTTTGAGGGCTTCGATATCAGCAGGCTTTTTGTCTAGAATAACGCGGGCGGTTTTGCCCGCAAAAGCGTTGAAGTCATCGGAAGCAGATACGAAATCGGTTTCGCAATTGATTTCAACTGCTGCAACAGCGTCGCCACTGGCAGCGAGTATCACCTTGCCTTCTTTAGTTTCCTTGCCTACACGTTTGGCGGCAACAGCAGCACCTTGTTTGCGTAGGTATTCGATGGCTTTTTCCAAATCACCGGACGATTCCGTAAGGGCTTTTTTACACTGAAGAATGCCAAGTCCGGTTTTTTCCCGAAGTTCAGCGACAGCTTGGGCGGTAACTTCCGCCATTATTCGGCTCCCTCGAGGACTTCGGAAAGCGCAGAGGCTGCAACAGTTTTTTCCTCTTGCGCAACCGTGGGCTTGATGGCAACAATTGCATCTGAGAATACCCGAGTTAACAGCCCTACTGATTTGATGGCATCGTCATTACCGGGAATTGGGTAGGTGATCTTATCCGGGTCGCTATTTGTATCAACAATGGCGAAGACGGGGATACGGAGCCGGTTGGCCTCGTGGACGGCGATTTCCTCATGCTCGGAATCGACCACGAAAAGGGCACCGGGAAGGCTTTTCATATCGCGAATTCCGCTGAAAATACCTTCCAGCTTAGCGCGCTCCTTGTTTAGGCTCAAGACTTCTTTCTTGGTGATTTCCTTGAAAAGCCCATCTGCTTCCATCTTCTCGATTTCTTCGAGGCGTTTGATAGATTTTTTGACGGTAGAGAAGTTGGTGAGCATTCCGCCCAACCAGCGCTCGGTGACATAGTACATGCCGCAGCGCACGGCTTCTTCTTTCATACAATCTTTGATGGTTTTCTTGGTACCTACAAAGAGAACGGATTTGCCAGAGTGGCGGATTCTCTTGACGGCTTCGATGGCCTTCGTCAGACATTCCTGAGTCTTAGCCAAATCAATGACATAGATGCCATTTTTTTCGGTAAGGATAAACTTGCGCATCTTGGGATTCCACCGCTTGGTGAGATGACCAAAATGAACTCCGGCTTCCAACATCTCTTTGATTTCGGGTACTGACATTCTGATTCCTTGGTTCTTTCTCGTACTCTTCCGGTTCTAGCGCTTGGAGAACTGGAAGCTGCGGCGTGCGCCGGCTTTACCATACTTCTTACGTTCCACTGCGCGCGAATCACGCGTCAGCAAACCATGCTCGCGCAAAGCGGCGCGGTATTCTTCTTTATAAGCAAGCAATGCACGAGCGATGCCCAGGCGCACTGCACCAGCCTGGCCATTGACTCCACCGCCAACGGAAGTCACAATGACATCCCATTGTTTGTTGACATTGAGTATGGTCAGCGGCTGTTCTACAATCATCTCACGAATGGCATTGGCAAAAAAATCTGTGAAGGTGCGCTCGTTGATGGTGCGCTTGCCTGTGCCGGGTTTAATCATAACCCTGGCGATGGCGGTCTTTCTTCTTCCGGTGGCCCGGTAAACTTCCTGGGTAGCGATAAAATCCTCCTGTTACAGCTAATAAATCTTGGAAATGTTTTACTTCAGGGAAAGCACTTCGGGCTTTTGGGCCTCGTGTGGATGCTTGACACCGTCGTAAACGTGAAGTTTGCTCGACATGTGCTTGCCCAAAATGGTGTGGGGAAGCATGCCCTTAATGGCGTGGCGGATCGGGAATCCGGGACGCGAAGCTTGAACCTGTTCAACAGTCAAGTTGCGCCATCCACCGGGATGGGTGGAGTGATTGAAATAACGCATGGATTCGCGTTTATTCCCTGTCAAAGCAACTTTTTCCGCATTGATGATAATGACATGATCGCCAAGGTCTTGATTCGGAGACCAAGCTGGCTTGTGTTTGCCCATGATCAAACCGGCGGCTTTGCTTGCCAGACGGCCGAGTACAACGTCTTGTGCGTCGATAATGAACCATTTTTCTGTAATGGTCGAGGGATTGACCGTAACCGTTTTCATTCTGACCCTGTTTATTAAAAAAATTAGACAGCCAAAGTTAGTTAAGACCACTAGACCAGTCAAGCTTCAGAAGTCACAATTGTAGCCAAATTAAAGGGTCGGGGCCATTGATGGATGCTGCCCGCCACCGAGAACGAGCTTAAAATGGACCCAAGATTTGATTTTGGGCAGTTTTCACTTAAAAAACCAAAATTTCGTAATATGATCACTCAAATGAGAAAATGATAGTCTTGTGAGAAACCCATTCACCAAAGCAGCATTTTTTAACCTCCGTTTCGACCCGGCTGCACGCACTTTGCCCCGCACCGCATTACGCCCTAAAATCATCACCACTCTGTACGGGTATAAAAAGCAAGACTTTTTCAACGATTTAATGGCCGGGTCCATTGTAGGCATTGTGGCTCTACCCCTGGCGATTGCCTTCGCCATTGCATCCGGTGTCTCGCCAGAAAAAGGGCTGGTCACGGCGGTGGTGGCAGGGTTTCTGATTTCTCTACTCAGCGGCAGTCGTGTTCAAATTGGCGGCCCAACCGGAGCGTTTGTCGTCGTTGTCTTTGGCATCATCCATAAACATGGCGTGGATGGATTGATGTTGGCCACCATAATGGCTGGGATCATGTTGGTGCTGATGGGGCTGGCCGGATTCGGATCATTCATCAAATTCATTCCACATCCGGTAACGGTGGGATTTACCAGTGGCATTGCAGTTATCATTTTCAGCTCCCAGGTACGGGATTTTTTCGGCTTGAACATGACCACCGTGCCAGCAGGTTTCTTTTCGAAATGGGCTGCTTTTGTCAGTCACGCCGCCAGTATTAATATGTGGGCACTAGCCATCGGAAGCGGGAGCTTGGTATTTATTGTACTTTGGCCTAAAGTAACTCGTAAGATACCTGGTTCCCTAATAACCTTGATCGGCGCCACCGTACTGGTCTGGGCATTCAAGATTCCGGTGGAAACTATTGGATCCAGATTTGGTTCTGTGCCGTCTAGCATTCCCGTTCCATCCCTCCCGCATTTCCAATGGGCAGCTCTGCCGGATTTGGTAGGCCCTGCTATCACAATCGCTATGCTGGCCGGCATCGAAAGCCTGTTAAGTGCAACTGTAGCGGACGGAATGATTGGCGGCCGTCATCGTTCCAACATGGAATTGGTGGCCCAGGGCATAGCCAATATTGTTTCACCCTTGTTCGGCGGCATACCTGCCACAGGCGCCATTGCACGAACGGCCACCAATGTGCGGAATGGTGGGCGGACACCCGTGGCTGGCATGGTACATTCCATTGTACTACTGCTGATCATGCTTTTGTTTGGACGCCTGGCGGTCTTTATCCCCTTATGTGTGTTGGCCGCCATTTTGTTAATGGTCGCCTACAATATGTCCGAATGGCGAACCTTCAAAGTTTTGCTGAAAAGTCCGCGCACCGATGTGATCGTTCTGCTCGCTACGTTCTCGCTTACAGTTATTGTTGACTTGACCGTTGCCATTGAAGTGGGGATGGGTCTGGCCATACTTTTCTTTATGCGCAATATGTCTGAATCTGTATTGGTCAGCCCCATGGGCGCCGCTGTAGCCGCAGAACAGAAGGCCAACTTGGAACCGGATGTCCTGGTCAAGGGGCAATTTCCTAAAGGTGTCGAAGTGTTTGAAGTGCAAGGACCGCTTTTCTTTGGGGCCGCACAATGCTTCGAGGAATCCATTCTTATCCAAGGCCAAGCACCCAAAACTCTGATTCTGCTCATTCAAGAGGTTCGGCATATCGATGCTACCGGACTGCATGCGTTGGAACAAATCAGTGATCATTGTCGGTTACGCGGCACGCGTTTTTTACTGGCGGGCGTGCATGCGCAGCCAAGGCAGGCGATGGAAAAGTCCGGGCTGGCGGAAAAAATTGGCGAAAAGGGTTTGCAGGCCTCATTGAATTCTGCCCTGGCATTGATTGAAAGTCAGGACAATTCTGATATTATGAATCCAGCTTGAAAGCCGCCTTTATTGGACTATTTTTAATTCAGAAGTTGGATCAAGTATGTTACCAAAAAAGAAGTTGAAGCCCGCTTGGGACTTTACTGCTCCTGGAGTGACTTCCGCATTCCTGGCAATTTTTGAGCGTATGCCGGATGTTTTCCTTTTCGCCAAGGATTTGGAAGGCCGCTTCACAATGGCAAATTCCATTTTTGTTGAAAAGTGTGGACTTAGGAATGAACGCGAATTGCTTGGTCTTACTGACTTTGATGTTTTTCCCAGGCATTTGGCAGAGAAATATACCGAAGACGACAGGCAGGTTTTACAACAGGGTGAAACGCTGGTCAATATTGTTGAACTGGTCATTCATATTGGAAAAGCCACGGACTGGTATTCGAGCACTAAAGTTCCAGTGCGAGATGCCGCGGGTCGGATCATCGGACTGGTGGGTTTTACTAGGGACATCAAAAAGATGGAAACCGGTGCTCGGCATTTCATGGAAATGGGCGAAGTATTCGATTATGTAATGGGGCATTATACGGAAACCATCGACATGGCCAAATTGGCGTCACTGGTATGTATTTCCGTCAGTCAATTCGAGCGGCGATTCAAATCATTATTCAAAATCTCTCCATTGAAATATATCACCATGGTGCGCATTCACTCCGCGTGCCAAGCTCTGGCGGAAAGTAATGACCGCATCTCGGATATAGCCCTCAATAACGGGTTCTACGATCTCAGCCATTTTAACCGTCAGTTTAAACGCCAAATGGGCATGTCGCCCAGCGCCTACCGCAAGAAATATACTGGCGCTAAAATCGCCCCTCATCCATGGCTGATTGCCGATGGAGACTAGCCGCGATCAAAAGCGATAATGGCTTACACGCCATGGACGGCATGCGCGAATTCTTTGATCAAAGACTCATTCTGTGTGCCTTCGAAATGGTTTCCAACCACAATTACGTGGGCTCCCGCCTCCACTCGCTCGCGTGCTTGTTCCGGTGTGCGTATGCCGCCTCCAACAATCACTTTCAAATCTACAGCCGCGCGTACCATGGATATCATGGGTGCGGGCACGGCGTTTAAAGCACCGCTGCCGGCTTCTAGATAAATCCAACGCTGTCCCATCAGTTCCGCAGCCATGGCATGGGCCGCGGCGATAGCGGCTTTATCGGCAGGAATAGGGCGTGTATTGCTGATGAATTCAACGGCTGTGGTGCGCCCTGATTCAATCAGCATATAGGCAGTGGGAAAAGCTTCCATTTTAAGCCCGCGCACCAGCACAGCGCCTTTAACTTGTTCGTCAATCAAATACTGTGGGTTGCGTCCGCTGATGAGGGTGGTGAATAGAATAGCGTCCGGGCCGGGGGTAACATGCGAGCAACCTCCGGGGAAAAGAACGATGGGAATTTGCGTTTCCTTTTTGAGGCCGGCGGCAATTTTAGTGAAGTTGGGATTGCCAATGAACGATCCTCCCAGAAGGAGGGCGTCTGCGCCGTGTTTGGCCGCTCTCAGGCCGGACTCTATAATGGATTCGGCACTGGCCGAATCGGGATCGAGCAGCACGAAAAAAAGAGCCCGGACTTTTTCCAATGATTGGATGAGACGCGTTTCGATTGGACCCTGAGCCATTATCCCCCCAACGTTTGCAACATTTGATTTAGCCATTTTTCCGCTTCGGCCAAAACCAGAGCGAATTTTTCCGGACTCTTGGAACCTGCCTGGGCCCGGTCGGGCTTGCCGCCCCCGCGGGCATCAGCCACCGGACCCACTGCCTTGACCAAATCACCGGCCTTGACTTTAGCCTGGGCCTCCTTGCCGCAAACGGCATAGATGGACAGGGTGTCATGGGTCGTGTAGGTCAGTAAGGCTATGCCATTGCGTAGACACGCAGCCAAGCCTTCTATCAATGCGGCTACGTTTTCTTTCGGAACTGTTTTTTCATCGAGGTTCTCAATAAGGCAAGTGGTCCCATGGAGAAGCTTACCGCGTTCAGCCACTAACGATACGGCCTGCAAGCGTGCTTGTGCGAGCCTGAGATCGAGAACTTCCTTTTCCAACACTTTGATGCGCGCGGCGGATTCGAGCGCTTTTTCTGCTTCCTGTCCGGGCTTGGCTTTAAAAACCTTGGAAATTTCTGCCAAGGTTTGGAATTGACTTTGCATCAATTCCAGCGCACCCAAACCGCTTATGGCTTCTACCCGGCGGACTCCGGAAGCAATGGAGCTTTCTGAAATGATTTTTAGAATGCCGATTTCACCGGTTGCTGAGGCATGGGTTCCCCCACACAATTCCATACTGAACTCACCCATTTGAATGACGCGAACGCGGTCGCCGTACTTTTCGCCGAACAGGGCCATCGCACCCATTTTCTTGGCATCATCAATGCCGTGAACGGACACTTCGATGGCGCTGTTTCCCTGAATATTTAAATTGACTAGGCGTTCAATTGTGCGGATTTCCTCCACAGTCATGGCCTGAAAGTGCGTGAAGTCAAAACGGAATCCGTCCGGACCAACCCGTGAACCTTGCTGTTGAACATGATTACCGAGTACTTGCCGCAAAGCGGCGTGCAAAAGGTGTGTGGCGCTATGGTTGCGAACAATTTTGAACCGGTGGGTGGCATCTACTTCCGCTCGAAGCCCTTTCAGTGTTTCAACGCTTAGAATTCCGCCTAGCAAGTCGCATTTGTGAATGATCATGTCGAATATTTTAATCGTATCCAACACCCTTAAATGGACAGATGGTGTGCCAGCAGGACCGGGCTGCCCGATTAAGCTGCCGATATCGCCCACTTGACCACCCGCTTCCGCATAGAAGGGCGTGCGATCCAATACCACTAAAATTTGATCATTGACCTCACGATAACGATGGACGTTTACTTCGGTAGCCAGAGTTGTGTAACCCACAAACTCGGTTTCAATGGACGGCGACAGTCGCGTCCAGCCTTCATCGCTGGCAAAACTCCCATCGAATTTGGCCGCCCCACGGGCGCGTTCACGTTGCTCTTCCATGTATTTGGTATAGCCGTCTTCGTCGATGGACAAGCCTTTTTCTTCGGCCAGTACCCGCGTGAGATCGGTCGGGAAGCCATAGGTATCGTACAGGGTAAATACATCTGAGCCTGGAATCACCGAAGTATTGCGTCCGATGACCTCGGTGGCGATTTTCGCAAAGCGATCGAGACCGAGATCCAAAGTGCGCATAAAGCGCTCTTCCTCGGCGCGGATGACTTGTTCGATATAATCTCTACGCTGCTGCAGTTCCGGATAAGCCTGGCCCATGGTTTCTGCCACGACGCTGACCAACCTGCATAAAAAGGGTTGGGTTTGACCTAAATTCCGGGCGAAGCGACTGCCTCGACGCAGAATGCGGCGGAGGACATACCCGCGGCCGTCATTGCCAGGCGTGGCTCCATCGGCAATGGCAAAGGACAAGGCGCGCACATGGTCTGCCATAACCCGGTGGGGGGTTCCTTCGGGTCCCTGGGAATAGGCTACTCCCGACAGTTCTGCAATGCGGGAAATGATCGGCGCGAAAACATCCGTTTCATAATTGGACCCGGTGCCCTGGATGACGGATACAATGCGCTCAAAACCCATGCCGGTATCGACATTTTGGCTTTTGAGTGGTTTGAGCTGTCCGCCGGATAGCCGCTCGGACTGCATGAACACATTATTCCAAAGTTCAATATATCTGGCATTGGTTCCGTTGACGCCAGCCACGGGATCTTGAAATGTCTCCGCTTGTGTGGCCAAATCACCCATGTCGAAATGGATTTCCGAACAGGGACCGCAGGGACCGACATCACCCATTTCCCAGAAATTGGATTTTTCTCCGAACCGCATAATCCGATCATGGGAAATATCGGTTTCGGATTTCCAAAGTCCTTCGGCTTCATCATCGTCTTTGTAAACAGTTACGAACAATCGATTTTTGGGGAGCTTCCAAACTTCAGTAAGCAATTCCCAAGACCAACGAATGGCTTCCTTTTTATAATAATCACCAAAGGACCAATTGCCGAGCATTTCGAAAAAGGTGTGGTGGTACGTGTCGCGGCCCACTTCATCTAGATCATTGTGCTTGCCCGAAACGCGGATGCATTTTTGCGAATTGACGACGCGCCGATAGCCTTCGCGATTGTCGCCGAGCAGGGCGGATTTAAATTGATTCATACCTGCATTGATAAAAAGCAAAGTGGGATCGTCATGCGGGACCACGGGTGAAGAGGGTACGTATTGGTGCCCTTTTCCGATGAAAAAATCGATAAAGCCTTGCCGGACTGCTTGGCCGGTTAAGTAAGGAATACCAAATCCTTTGGAATTGTTGAATAAGGAAGGTGAACTACTCATTTTTCGAACTTCTTTCATCGCAATTTTCTCAAGGTACCCAATTTTTGGATACCAACCCAGGCAGACTCCAGGTTTAAGTGACACCGCCGGCAAATTAAAGGAGGGAATTTAATTAAAAACCGGGGTTCGGTGGCCAAAGCATGCTGCCTACCCTTATAATTGCCCCAAAGTTTGCAACGAAATCGAGGCCTCAAGAAGGTGAAAAATCCAGCCAGGTCTTCCAATCTGGGAATGACTCTCATTGAGGTTGTGGTTGCCATGGTTATCGGTACTGCAGTGTCTTTGCTTGCCTATCGGTTCTATCAAAAATTTGTGCAAGGGTTGGCCCAGCAAAAACAAATTTCCTCTCTGCAAGATGGCATTCGCAACGCCTCGGAGTGTATCAACCGTTTCTTAATCGCGGGTGGTGTATCCGGAGATTCACTTTTCTTTGATCCACATAAAAAATTATCAGCCGATATTGTAAATGGCGGTCATCGCGTGTTCGATGTAAATGCGGATTCTTCCACTTTAAGCGTTTATGGAAATTTCACCGGCAGCGCCGCCAGCTTGGCTAGTCCTGTGGTTGATAAAACCATTCGTTCAGTTAAAACCGACAAGCCCTGGCTTTTTAAAGCCGGCGGGTACGCTTACATTTATGCCGGCAGCGCTCAAGAGGTTGCCAACATTCTCTCCATTTCTGATTCCACCTTAAATTTAGCCGATGATTTTTTTGCTCCGTATCCCAAAGGCACGCTTATTTTTCCATTGGAAAGAATTAGAGTCAGCCTGGTTAACACCAAAACGCTGCGCGTTTCCAGGGAAAGCCCAAATGGAGTTGCGTCGTTTGTTCGAGAATTCACGCCAACCGATCATGTTGGTGATTCTCTGAATTTTAAAGTAAAAACGGTTGATAAAAAGGCCGGTCAAATTTCGTACGCGCTCGCTTTCACAGCAAAAGCAGGAGCACCGCCGCATCTGGTTTTAGCCCGTCAATCCGACCAAACTATTTTTGTCAGGGGATTCTAATGGATCCTAGGACGCAGTCGATGACTAACGGGAACACGAACCAAAGGGGTGCGGTGCTTTTTGTGGTGCTGATACTGGGCATAGTGATGGCATTGGTTCTTTTTGTAGTGATGGGGCGTAGCGCCCGGAATAGAATTGACACTGCCAAGAATCTGAAGGGTACACAGGAGTTTTACTTGGCCGACGCGGGATTCAATTTTATCAAGACAAGGGTCACGGCTCTTAATATTGAGGGCGGCTCGAAAAAAGTGCAGGGTTTTCTGGATGGTCAAGTGGCCAGTGGTTGGCAAAAATTGGCGTTCAATACCACCGACCAAGGTTATTTTCGACTACAGAAATTTAAAATCATACCTGCCCCTCTTTCTATAGAGTTTACGGTTCAAGGGGCCAAGGACCCGACCCAATTCGCCCTTAGATGGGAAAGCGCCCAAGGGGTATTGAGAGTCCCAAGTTTGGCGCGGTATGCCCGGTACGTAGAGGGCAATAGCACCTTGACCTATACAGGTGGTACCACCGTGGACGGGGAAATTTTGGTGGCCGGCGATATTAATCTTTCCAGCTCAACAGTTAAATTCACCCGCTTAGTGGGTACGGGTTCCGACATTATCAATCCGAATTTTGGCCAGTATGATTTTGGATTTCGTCTGAAGCAAGTCGACATTCCCACCTTGAACAATGTGCATGTTAACGAATGGGACAATTATATGTACGATGCCAGTAAATACACCCAAACTTTCCAATACTTTGCCAAGAACGGAGGCATCGCCTTCATGGATCAAGATGCGTCTCCCTTGAACCCGGCTTGGAACAACAAAAACACCACGGGAGCCTGCGCAGACACGGGGCCATGCGACACACTCTTTGCAGGATGCTATGATACACTTAGCGTTTCTCGACGCAGTCCGGTGGTAGTAGCCGGCAGTGCCGTTGCCGTAGATCTGTCGAGAATTGCCATAGTGGGAGATTCCGTGGTGGTGTATGTAAGCCCAGTTGTTTACGATGCCGGTGGAGATGGCATGGACTGGATCGCGCTTGGCATACCGGAGCGGCGTTACGCGAGGCTGCTCGCCACTTTTAAGGACAATGCGGTGCTCTATTTTCCCGGCGATATTTATTTGACGGGTCAGCTCAAAAATATACCCATCACCGTTGCATCCGGTGACGATGTCTTTCTGTACGGGAGTTTTATCGGACCCGTCAAAAGCGAGGTGGATGCCTCCGGGATGCCGGTAACTTTGGGAATTGTGGCTCAGGACCGGATCTATATCCATGAAAGTTCCTCCCGTGAGTTAACCATTCGCGCTGCTGTTATAGCTGAAAATGATGAACTGATTTACGATGATGCTTTAGGCGTTGCAGGCTGGCGCTATGGATATGTTTGCCACCGGGAAATCTTTGACCCAGTGAATCTGCCGGTCAAAGACAGCCCTGTTAATTTTTCAAAATATTTCCAGAAAAATTATATCTGGGACGATGGTCGCATCAAGCAATCTGGATTTGGACGGGAGCCGGAAGAGGAATGCCGGGCGGATGGCACCTGCCCCAACAAAATTATGGAAAGCTACGGTTTCGCAGTGCTTGGTTATGCGCGAACTGGTGGCAGCGCCTGGAAGTTCAAATTTGAAGGATCTTTAATTACGCGCAACCCAGGTTCCAAAGGCCCCAAAAATGATTGTAGCAGAGGATGGGATTGCGATACGGAACCAGGCCGCGTGACCTGGAGCTATGACGATAATCTAGGCGTTGCTTATCCTCCAAAATTTCCGGCGCCGGTGGTGGATGATCGCAATCCTTCCCAAGTTATCGGATTCAAAAGGAAAAGCTTTTGAACCGCGCACAACGGTAATGGAACTTCCAAGGTGGTAGGACATGAATTCTAAATTCAAATCAGCTGGACAATCTGGCTTTGGGCTGTTGGAGTCGATTACCGGACTTTTGGTTTTTGTACTGCTCGCCTTTGTCGGTACCAAAGCGTTTAAGCATGTGGTGGCTAATCATAAAGAAGCTGCCCAGGTGAAAATCCTGGTGGATGCCGTCACGGAAACGGCGGAAAAGTTGAGCATGCTCAGCGTAGCGGCACTGAGTGATCCGTCAGCTGGCTATTTGAATTGGAGTCCGACGCAATCCGTAGGCAAGGGCGAATATGTTTACCGCTATAGAATAATCCCTCGTCCTTCTATCTCTGGAACACAGGACTCCACTTTGGTTGGGCTCGAAGTGGAAACGGGTACACTTAATCAGAATGTATTTTCAGTAGTTCGGCGTTTTGCCACTTTGATTGCGCCGCATATATCGTCCAAGGATGGACTTGGCCAAGTATCAACGCAAAAGGAACGTAATGCCGAAGCGAGCTTTTATGCTTCTTTGCGCCAACGCATAGCAGGCTTGACGCAGGATGTGGTCTCGCTCAATCAAGTGAAGCTGAACTCGTACACCTGTTATGATAAAGGTCAATGTTGCGGTTTTATGAAAGAGTTTTTCAAAGACCCACTGGTGAATCCACCGGATGGGCTCAAGGAGAAATGCTTGTATCGCTGTGCGCTTACAGGCGGTGTTTCCATGTCCGACTGGAAAAATACTTGTGGAACCGATTTTTGCGGCTTGGCACCCTGGAAAACTAAGGAGGATTGCTGTAAGGCGATCGGCGCTGGAAATTGTCTGCAGGGAAGCGTCTGCGCCAGTGTCTGTTATGATTGCGTTCACGAAGATGGCAGTGGATGCGCCGCGCCAGTGTGTGATGGCGGTTGGTGGAATGATATTTTCGACTGCGCCAATGGAACCTACTGTGACGGTACGCCTTTGCCGGACGGGGATGTGCCCGGTTGGGGCAATGTTAAAAACTTATGCAAATTGCCGAAATGCGGAACTATCCATCAGGAATGCAGTTTGAGACTCGATGTATGCTGCGGTAGTTATTGGGATAGATTGGCTAAAGGAGAAACTCCGGATCCACGTGCGATGATTTGCGCGACAATTAGTAAGAAAGAGGAATGTTGCGATAGAAACACGCATGTAGGAAACTTTGACTTCGTATGCACAACTTCGGGAACAGTCGAACATGTCATCTACCACGATACCGCCTTCTGTCCAGCGGATGTTTTCAAATCCAGCCAGAACAAGTACTGCGCCATTTATCAGGGTTGTTCCGGGGCATACGGCGGTAGGGATAAGTCGGGCGGTCCTCCAGGTTGTCCGGCGTGGCCTGGCAGTTATCCAAAGCTAGACGATCCTTGGCAGAATCCAATTCCGCCACCACCTGCCCCTCCCACACCTCAACCGCCCTATCAGCCACCGGTACAGCCCCCGACTCCTCCGCAGTTGACGCCTCCCGTTATCGCGCCTCCAACCGGGGATACGCGCGTACCACCGGTACGTGGAGGATCAGGATCGGGTTCCGTGGGTGGACAGGAATAATCTTTAATTAGGGCCGACTTTAGGCGGGTATAAGCTGATTGGGATGCTCCCATGCTTCTGGTGCACCATAGCCATATAAATGGGCAGCAACGGTGTTTTTCGAAAGGGTTTCTTTTCGGTTTTGATGCCACTCCAGGTGGGCGGGCACATGATCGGTTTGCCTTGGCCAAGGTCGCACAACATCGTTCCCAATTAAGGCCAGCAATTTATTTGTATTCATGCTGACATTTCCGGCGCGCGGGGGCATAGGGCCTGCTGCCGCCCGCATGCAGCCCATTAACAACTCCGGCGGATAATTTCCAAGTTTGTTGATCACCTGGGCGATTTGGTACAGGCTTAAGGGTTTGGGTCCACCCAAATGAAATATTCCGCTTGCAGCATTGTTGAGGAATAATGCCATCACTCGGTTTAAATCTTGAACATAGAGGTTGCTCCGCACTTCATCGAAATAAAGCGTAGCCGGACGTCCTTTTCGAAATCGAGATTCAATCCAATCGATGGCCCCGGCATGCCCATTCAAGGATGGGCCCATAGGCAACGCAATTCGTAAAATAGCAGCCTCTGGATATTTCTCCAGGATGCGGTTTTCCGATTCCACCATCAGCTTTCCATAAACAGTCACCGGTGACACGGGCCAATTCTCTAGGTAATCGCCGAAAACGGTATTACCCTCGCGTTCATAGGGATTCCCGTCAAAGACCAAATCTGTGGACAAGCGAATGAGTCTGGCCTGGTGGCTTTTGGCGGCACGCATTAGATTGAGGCCAATATCTACATTGAGCCGGCGACCCAAGGCCGGATCGAGTTCGCAGGGTTTCAATGCGCACCAACCCGAGGCGTCTACAATCGTACGAATAGGGAAATCTATCCAAAGCCGATCCAATTCCTCCGGATTTTCAGCATCCACGCCCACCAGGCCGTGGTCTATGCCTTTAAATTGGGCTAAAGCCTCAGGTAGGGCAATGCCCACCACTTGGCCAGGAAAAAGCGCCCGAAGGAAGTAAAAAGCATTGTAACCCGGTACCCCCGTTAATCCGGCAACCAGTATAGTCCCGGCTGCGCTATATTCACGGACAGTAGGCTCGTTTGAATGGGATGGGGACATGGTTCGAAAACCTACTTCCAGGGCGCGGATTGGTCTAAAGCAAAACCCTAAAAATGCCGAAAAAATTCAAGTTGCATGCCTTGCTTGGGGAATGGCATAATGGCCAACATAAAGAAGCAGAACCATTTTCCGATGAGGGCAGGAGGCACCGGATTGTTGGCAGTAAGGCCCCGCAGGACCTCGATCGATGATTTTTTTAATATCGACGGAAACGCATCTTCCCTGGGGAATGCGGACAATGATGGGTATTATTTGCCTCGAATAGCTTTGGCACCCTTAATGCAATCCACACTCCGCGACATTATCCTGCAAGTTAAAGAAAACGCGGATATCGTTCAGATCATTGGCCAGTATGTGCCGCTTAAAAAATCCGGGGCCCGGTATTTGGGGCTTTGCCCCTTCCATCACGATCGAAGCCCCAGTCTAAACGTGACTCCGCAAATGGGTATTTACAAATGCTTTGCTTGCGGGGCTGGTGGGGATGTCCTTAAGTTTGTGCAGGAATACGAGAAGCTGGATTTTATCGATGCCTTGCGGGCCGTGGCTGTGCGCGCAGGGGTGACTATTCCCGAACATCTGCATTTTTCCAAGGATGAAGAGGACAAGGGAAAGGCCAGCCAAGCCCTGGCAGCCAATCAACTGGCTTGTCAACTGTATCAAGAGGAATTGGAAAATAATCCGGAAGTCCTTGCTTACTTGGACGGCCGGGGCATTCATGCGGAAACCCGAAAACATTTCCAGTTGGGGCTAGCCCCACTCACCACCGATAAGATTTTAAAAAAAGCGGATGCTAAAAAGGTGCCTGTTCAGGCGTTTGTTGAGGCTGG
>JAYUHW010000184.1:0-2399 GCA_043766615.1 Fibrobacteria bacterium
GTCATTGCGCTGGGTTTGAAGGGCTTGGCTAAAAAGGCGGCAAGACCGCATTCCACTTCCCGCATAATTTCCATGCGTTCCTCCCTTCCGGAAAGATACAACACCTTTAAATCGGGAAAGTCACCGCGCAGGTTTTGGGCCAATTCAATTCCGTCCATGTACGGACCTAAATGCACGTCCGCTACCAGAAGGTGAATAAAGAAACCGTTTTCCCGGGTCAACGCCAAGGCTTCTTCCGCATCCGCGCAGGAAACCACATCGTACCCGGTAACCCTTAAGATGGTGGTGATTAGATTGCGAAAACCTTCATCATCCTCGACCACCAAAATCAGGTGTTTCAACTCTTGCATCGGGTTCTCCCCTCTCCTTGAGATCGTCATTGAGTTTGTCCATGGAAAGGCGGGCAGCATGTTCCATGTCGCGACGACGAAATTTCAGGCCCAATCCGGTGATATACATTTCTTGGAAAAATACGGAGCGTCCATCTTCCTTATATTTCAACCTAAAAACATGTTCGGTAGACAGGAACCAGGACCCCAGGCGGTGTTTCCAGACAAAGCTAAAGTACTTGGGCGCCATGAATCCCGTTACCGTAACCGCTTGCTTTTCGACTTTTTTTCCATAATACTGGATGTCGATTTCGAGCGGGGCATCCGGCGCAGCTTGGCCTCTAATGGCCTTAAGAAAACGGTTCCATTCCGGATAGGCGGAAAAGTCCACCAGAATTTTCCAAATTTTTTCCGGAGGGGCTTGAATCAGAATTTCCGAGGCAACCTTCATGTTTAACAGAAGATAAACAAAATCACAAGTGCTTGCACTGAAAATCTACTGCGTCACGGTAAGCTATTAAGTCCCAAACTTTACGGCCCAAAAAAATCTTCCGGCCTTCGGTCGCGAAGAGCAGGAAAGTGCTTACGCCATTGTTTGCATACACTTAAGTCGGCCCGTCCATGCACCAGCACCTCGTCTGCTTCGCCTTGAGCCAGAGTTTCACCCTTAGGGGAAATCAAAAGCGAACCACCGGCGAAATGCAAGGCATTCTGATCCCCGACACAATTCACTCCTGCCACATAGGCTTGGTTCTCAATGGCCCGTGCTCGTAGGAGCGTCTCCCAATGGGCTTGCCGGGCGTCGGGCCAATTAGCCTGTACAACAATGAGGTGAACACCTTGCCTGGAACCGGATCGATACAATTCCGGGAAACGGAGGTCATAACAAATGCTGGGCTGAACAATCCAGGAACCACCGCCATCCTCAGATGCGATTTCTGAGGTAACCACTTCGCTACCTCGAGTAAAGAGTCGATCCTCTCCGCCGTAACTGAACGGGTGGATTTTCTGATAGCGGGACAACTCTACTCCTTCGGGAGAATAAAGGAGGCTTAAGTTTCGAAAACTGCCGTTGCCTTCCGGGCTCACTGAACCCATTTCAACCGTGGAACCCATTATGTAACATCCCAGCTTCTGGGACAAGGTCGATAAGAACAGGCCATCCGCTGCACCTACGGCCGCCCAAGCTTCGGCTTCTGAGGCATTGAGGGCATTGGTATCCAGGAACCCGGTGCTGAAAAGTTCGGGAAGCACGACCAAGCCGGCTCTGCCCGTTCCAATTCCCGCGGTGAGTGCTTGTACCTTCGACCTGTTTAATTCAGGCTTTCCCCGAGCTATAGCCATTTGCACCAAATAGATGTCCATGTTTAAAGTGTAGCAAAGAAAAAATCTGGAAAAACTAAACAATGACTCTTTTGAAACGAAAAGGCAGCGGCGGCGACTAATGGGATGTGAATAGTTATTTTAGCCAATGAGGTTCTATTTGAAAATTCCTTTGATAAGTCCATATCTCGCTTGGCTGCAAAAGGGAAATCCGGTAGGCGCTGTCGAGCGTTATCCCGCTATAGATAAGGACAACCAATGTTCCATTCCTGGAGTATTCATCATTGGCGATCTCACCGGCATTCCCCTGCTCAAGCTGGCCGCGGAAAGCGGCAGCCGTGTGGTGCGAAGCCTAGACATGGACGCGGATTTTAAAGCCCATAAACAGGGCGTCAGCAATCGTTCCAAAGGTCAAGGCCGAGTGTATGATGTCCTTATTCTCGGGGGTGGCCCGGCCGGAGTGGCTTGCGCCTTGGAGTCCGAAAATCTGGGTATCGATTACCATCTTTTGGAATCTTCCCAACTCTTCAGCACCATTGAAAATTTTCCCAAAGGCAAGCCCATCCTTGCCAAACCCGATGGCTATAGCGCGAATACCCCACTCGAAATTAAGGATGGGCATAAAGAAGACCTGCTTCTCAATCTGCACCAACAACTGCAAGGCAAAACCTTACAACTCAGTTTGGGCTGCCGCGTAGAGGCTATCCATCGACGTGGGAAAATCTTAGTCGTGAAAACGGAGCAAGG
>JAYUHW010000185.1:0-1714 GCA_043766615.1 Fibrobacteria bacterium
CATCCCGACGTGGGAAGGATGGCTGTTCCTGGCCACCGTCATCGACATCACCAGCCGACGCGTCGTGGGCTGGGCCACCGCCGACAGGTCATCACCCAGCATGGCGTCAACGATCCCAAGCTGCTGGCCGGCGGTATAGGTGAAGCACTTATCGCTACAGAAACCGGATTGCTCATTGCCATCCCTACCTTGCTCGGGCACAACTGGTTGGCCAACCGAGTGGACCATTTGGTGTCCGATATGGAATTTTACGCCCTCAAAGCGCTGAACACAGTTTGGCCCAAGGGATAAAGGGATTATGCCCACTTTGTTTTCCCAAACGCTTTTCGATCTCTGGCGCATCATTTCGCAAGGTGGTTGGGTGATGGGCGCCATTTTCATCGCCGGGCAAGTGGGTTGGTTTTTTATCCTAGAGCGCTGGTGGCACTTTCGAAAAATGGATCGCAACCGGCCCAATGGGCTATACGGCACATTGAATCAAACGCTCACTGCAGCCCGCGACCAAGGCCAGGAAGTTATGATTTCCCTGGCCCGCGAATCCTTGCATCGGGACATCCCTGCTCTATCCCGACACTTAGGTACATTAGCTGTTCTGGCAGGAGTGGCACCGCTGCTTGGCCTAACGGGAACGGTGCTGGGAATCATGCAAACCTTTCAGGTAATCACTTTGTATGGAGCCGGAAATCCCTCCATGATGGCAGGTGGAATCGCCCAAGCCTTGATGGTTACGGAAGCAGGATTGGTAGTGGCTTTTCCTCTACTTATCTGCCACGACCATTTGCAAAAGCGGGCGGATAAAATCGAAGATGAATGCATCGAAGGTGCGACCAGCCTCATCCGTAAATTCGCTGGAAAAGGAGCGGCAGTATGAGCTCCCTGGGTGGCGATGATTTTGGATTACGCAAGCGGCCGCGTCGCGTAGCCGAAATCAACTTGATCAACATGATCGACATGCTTTTCTTTCTGCTCGTCTTTTTTGTCTTGACTAGCAGCTTCACCCGCGAAACCGGCATCGACATCAACAAACCCAAAGCCAGCAGTTCCAAATCCCTGCCGCGCCAGCCTCTGCTAATCGGCGTGACCAAAGACGGCAGCATCCATGTGAACGAAAGTCCGGTAAGCCTTAAGGCACTGGGAACCGTGCTCAAATCCTATATGAGCCAGGATCCGGATAGGGCTGTGGTCATTGTCGCCGACCGTGATGCCGCTATCGCCAAGGCCGTGGATGTGCTGGATGAATGCAATCTGGCCAATGTGAAAAAGGTTTCCATCTCTTCCCTTAAAGAATAATGCGCGCATCTTCGGTACTGGAAAAATCCGTACTTTTTTTAGCCGCCTTGGCTGTGAATCTAGGTCTCTATCTTTTAGTTCCTTATATTCAAGTGTTGATATTGAAACATTCCGGCGCGGGTCCCAAGCCACCGAAGCAAGTTACGACGGTGCTCGCCATGGCGCCCCCGCAAACTGAAAAAATCATTAAGCGCGAAATCAAAGAAATCAAAACGCAATCATTTACTCCGCCCCAACCCAATCCCTCCAGGCCTTCCACTCCGGGCGGCGGACTTAAAATTGATCTCAGTCCGGCTGGTGGTGATGGGCTGTCACTGGTTTCCGGCGGGGATCGCACGGGGCAAATTGGATCCGGCACGGGCGGTGGCGTAGGTGCAGGAATGGCGGCCATGACCTATGAACAAGGCCAAACGGATTTTGATGC
>JAYUHW010000186.1:0-26375 GCA_043766615.1 Fibrobacteria bacterium
ACAAGTTCCATCAGTACGCTGTGTTTTCAAACCGTTAAGGGTAACCTACAAGTGACTAAATTGGCTAAAAATACCCACTCGATCGCCCGAAGAGCCAAATATTTTTGTATGGTCACCGAAAATAATTATTGGATGAGCGTCGAAATTTATCAGGGTCTCATCGTCAGTGTAACCCGCAATAGGGTTTTTACCCTGGTCGACAATTTGAAATTTGCCTTCACTCAGATATTCTGAACTTTGAATTTTTTGGAAATGAGACGTCACATCTTTGATTACAATTAAAAAATCGTATTTCTTCACCATATCATGAACACGTTTCGATGTCAGCAAATACTTTGATTGAAAGGCCGCAAGCCCTATCCCGCTGGGCGTTGCGGGGCGCAGCATCCCGCAGAGGGGGTAGCGGAAAACGCGCAGCGTTTGCAGCGAGGGGGAAGCTTCCCCCTCCTAAATCCCGCCGAATAAATTCCATCGAACACTCTTCGCCTTGACCCTCAGTCAACCACACCCTCTTCCTCAATTGCGTCCGCAGTGCGGACTTATTTGCAAAGTCCTCAAATTCGAAGCTATTCATCCCTTTCCCCGCTTTTCTCCGCCATCGCAGCCTCGATCACCTTGCGTTCTTTTTCGATTTCCCGCATCAGCTCTTGTTCGCTGGGCAGGAATTGCAGGTATTTGGAGGCGAAGATTTGTCGGCCTTCGCTGAGCACGGAATATTTGGCCACGGCCTCGCTTTTATCGGAGCAGAGAATGAGTCCGATGGTTGGATTGTCGCCCTCCACTTTGAAGCGATCTTCGAAGAGGCGCACATAGCCATCCATCTGGCCTACATCGCGGTGAGTGAGTTTGCCAATTTTCAGGTCGATGAGCAAAAAGCATTTGAGCAGGTAGTTGTAGAAGACGAGGTCTACATAGAAGTCATCGTCCTCGAAGCGGATATGGCGTTGGCGAGCCACGAAGGAAAAGCCTTTGCCCAGCTCCAAGAGGAAGGATTGCAGGTTGTCGATGATGGCCTGCTCCAAGGTGCTTTCGTGTAGCGTAGTGGAGTCGGGCAATTCCAGGAAGTCGAGCACCAAGGGCGATTTGAGGACCTGGGAGGCGGACAAAGGTTCGCCCGGCAGGCGTTCGCGCGTGGGGGCGATGAGGCCGGCTTGGCCTTGATTGGCTAGGATTCGTTGGTAATAGGCCGTGTGGATTTGGCGTTCCAGTTGGGCTTTGCTCCAACCGCATTCGGCGGCTTCTTGCTCGTAGAATGTCCGGGCCGCGGCATCGTCCACGCGCATCAGGGCGCGATAATGGGACCAGCCTAGATGGGGGTGAAAACCGGATTCTCTACCCGTCGGGTGGGTAATCTTTTCAGGACCCGATTCTCTACCCGGTAGGTAGAGAATCACAAGGCGTTCGGGATAGACTTGGTAAAACTGCCTAAAATTCCATAAATTCGAGGGTGAAAAGCCCTTTCCGAATTTCTGGGTGAGACGCGGGGCAAGGTTTTGCACAATTTGCTTCCCGTATTCAGCTCGATCTTCACCGCTCTGAGTGACTTGAACAATTTCCCTTCCAATCAGCCAATAGGCCGTTACCATACTGGTATTGACCGAACGAACGACATTGGCGCGTGCCTGTTCAAGAATGGCTACGACACGTTCAAATAAAGCGGCTTCGGATTGCAGCTCTTTCATCTCAACATCTCCCGAAGTTCGAGCAACTCACGCACAATGCCGCTTTGGATTTTCTTCAGGTCCTTGGCATCCACGTCACCCACTTCATTTGCAATTAAGCGATTGAGAATAACGTTCGGAGCTTCATAGACGATTTCGGTGAAAACTTCCTCTTTGTACTTACTGAGCGACAGGTCGTAGTTTTCAGCGACGATTTTATCGCGGGGGATGGAGAAGAATTTCTGGGTGGGATCTTGTGGCTTTCCTGGATCGCGGGCATGGAATTTTTGGGCGATGTCTTGCAGGTCACCGTATCCTTCCAGTTTTGTGCGTTTGTCGTCGAGAGAGTAGCCGTCTCCAGCCATTTCATAGAACCAGACATGCTGGGTGACGGGTTCGTCGACCTTATCCAGTTGCCCATAGACCTTGGTGAAGAGCAAGATGGCGGTACTGACTCCGGCATAGGGCTTGAAGACGCCGCTGGGCAAGGTGATAACAGCCTTGAGGTCGCATTTGTCGACCAGGATTTTGCGGGCCTCCACAAACGCCCCGCCGGAACCGAACAGCACGCCTTGGGGCACGATCATGCCCGCGGTGCCGCCTTTTCGGAGCAGGCGGTAGATATTTTCCACGAAAAGGAGTTCGGTTTTCGTGGTACCGAGGGTCAAGCCTTCATTGATATCGCCCTTGTCGATGCTGCCGGTAAAGGGCGGGTTGGCCATGATGATATCGTACTTGGATTCTTCCACGAAACTTTTGCTCAAGGTGTCTTTATAGTCCACCTTAGGCTCGTCGATGCCGTGCATCATCAGGTTCATAAGGCCAAGGCGCACCATGGTGCTGTCGATATCGTAGCCGAACAAAGAATTTGTGAGGATGGCCTTGGTTTTTTCATTCAAGGCGGAACTGACGGACGTGCGCGTAAAGCCATCTTCATCCACTTGTAGCGCTTTGTCTTTGCCCTTCATGGATTTAAGCGCCAATTGGGTGACGATAAATTGATGCGCTCCCAAAAGAAATCCGCCCGTGCCACAAGCCGGATCAGCGATTAAATGCCCCAGTTGGGGCTGCACCAATTCGGCAATCAATTTAATGATATGCCGGGGTGTGCGGAACTGCCCGTTCTTGCCGGCGGAGGCGATTTCGGAAAGCAGGTATTCATAGACATCGCCTTGGATATCTTGAAACGCCTGGCCTTTTTCGCGCGAGTCCTTTTCCATGACTTCGAAGATTTCATCGATGGTTTTCACCGCTTCCACAAGTAATGAAGCCTTGGGAATGATAAAGACGGCATTCTTCATGTGGTGAGTGAAATTGGATTCGGCGCCGTTCAAGTCTTTTAAAAATGGGAAAACCTTGGTTTGCACATGGTCGAGCATGTCTTCGGCTTGCATGCGCATAAACTCGCTCCAGCGCAAGGTGCGTTTTTCAATAACATAAGGCTTTTGCTCGGACTTGGGTTTGTCGCGGTAGGCCGGAGGAACCCAGGTGCCGGAAAATTTAGAGAAATATTTTTCGTCGGTGAATTCGGCATCGGCTTGATGTTTGAGATCCAGTTCGTCCAGGCGCTTCATGAACAGCAAATAGGTGATCTGCTCAATGGCGGTTAAAGGATTCGAAATGCCGCCACTCCAGAATTTATTCCAGAGCTGTTCGATTTTGGATTTAAGGGCGGGGTTATTTTGGAGCATTTTCAGGGTCCTGTTGTAATAAATTCGGAAAAGGACGCATTCCACTGGGGCCTCGACTGGGGCCTCCACTGGGGCCTCCATTGGCTAAACCATCGGTGAGTTCACGCTTATATTCTGTCCGAGAGTTTTCCATCATATCAGGCAGCAAGTCTTTCGGTTAGTTCCAGAATATCCTTGATCTCGATCGGAGAAAATACCCCTCGAATACCCTGGGGATGAATAATAGTGAAAGGAGCATTGATAAGGTCTTTCTTCTCCACCTTTTCCCGTTCGATGATAAAATTTTTCAGCAAGTTCAAAAAATCAAGTTGACGGACGCTAAGATTGGTGTGTTCCTGTATAAAAATATCGAATGCTCCCGAAACCGTATCCGGAAAGCTTTGCAGAATTTCAATGCCGAGGATATGCCGGATAAATTGCACGAAGTGGGCTTTACGGTTTTTGTAGACCGCGCGTAAAAGTTCCTCGGTGATATGGGGGTGCTCGGTATGCAGGAGCTGCGCCAGCGATTCGGCTTCTGCGGCGCTGACCGTTTGGCCTTGTTTGATTTTTTGCAAAACCGGGTTCTCATCGGTCAGTTGGGCGATCAATTCTTCGACCATTTCCTTGTATCGGGTAATGCTGACTGCTTCATGCTGGGGGCCAAACTCCACCCGCTCCTTATTGCGCACCGCATCTTCCAAATCCAGATTCATTGGCCCTTGACCGCCAAGATCGGTTTCCCGAAACTTCATCAGCGGGGACAACTTTGTGACCAAAGTATCCAAGCCCTCATCCGAGATCGTGGCCCAGTAATGATCACCTTGGGACTGGCGAATCAGATCTTCTTCCCGTTTGACGATATTAACGGAAAGGGGTAATTCACCAATCAATTCCACCAAAGCATCTTTTTGGGTTGCGAATTTTTCTTTGTCGCCTATAAGGTGGGATAGGGAAACTTCTAAGATATCCTTTTCAAAGCGCATGGCCTTGAAATCAGTATCGGAAATGGTCCGAAAAAGGGGCTTGATTTCGATACGTAAAAATTCCAGTCGGCTCGCATTCAATTGCACCCAGAAGTTTTCATCCTTTAGAGTATTCAGGGCCGTCTGTGCCTCACGAATGACCACGGAATTTTCCGGCAACTCTGAAATTTGCTTCCGCAGCTTGACGACTTCTTTAGCAAGTAGGGTCGGCAAACCCTTCTCCATGGCCTTTTCAATTTTATCCAAACGCAGGCCCATTAAACGCACCGGCAAAGGGATTTGGGCTTTTAATTCCTTGCCCTTGGGATTTAATTTGAAATACTCGAAGTTATCCCAACAATCAATAACCAGAAAGACGTCCTTTTCGACGCACCAGGGCTTGGCTTTGGCGGGTTCCAGTAGGCGAGTGCCACGGCCAATCATCTGCCAAAACTTGGTATAGGAATAAACCGGTTTGGCGAAAACAAGATTCACAATCTCGCGTACATCAATACCCGTATCCAGCATATCCACGCTGATGGCCACGCGCGGCATATCATTATTCGTGAACTGATCAAGCAAACCACCCTTGCCGTACACGCGGGAGTCATCGGAGACTAAAACCTTGGCCAACTCGCCCTTGTACTCGGGATAAAGGTGGTCGAAGGTTTCCTCAATGCGGCGGGCATGCGCCATGGAACTGCAGAAAAAGATGGTCTTGCCGGGCAGTACGCCCTGCGGATCCTTGATGCACTCTTCCATGAATTCTTTGACGATCAGGGCATTGGTGCCTTTGTTGATGACCTGCTTTTCTAGCTGGGAGCCTTCAAAATTGATCTCTTCAACTTCCTTGCCTTCAAGAATCAAGGATTTCTGATCCTCCAAGGTGATTGTGCGCTTACTGATGCCATCAACCTGAAATTTGGTCTGAATCTTCATCACCTGAAACGTGCAGAGATAAGGAGGGATATGATTCACAGCTTCTTCATACGTAAAAGCAAAGGTGGGCAAGCCATCGTCACAGTGGAAAAGCTTGAAGGTATTGTGGTCGATAACATCGGTAGGCGTGGCAGTTAAGCCTACGGTAATGGCTTTAAAGTATTGGAGGATTTCTCCGTAGGTATTGTAAATGGAACGATGGCTTTCATCGATGATGATCAAATCGAAATAATGTGGGGAAATGTTTTCCGATTCATCCCGGATGATATTGAGCAAGGTGGGATAAGTCGAAATATAGATGCGGCGATCCTTGGCGAGAATCTTTTCTCCCGGATTAGGCCAGCGCGGCTCATTGGGCAGATGCTCCTTGAATGCCCCTAGAGCCTGTTCCCGTAAAGCGATTCTATCCACTAAAAAAAGCACTCGTTCAATGTGCCGGGCCCGCATCAAGGCATCGACCAAGGCGATACAAATGCGGGTTTTACCGGAACCGGTAGCCATCACCAAAAGGCATTCTCGCTTCTTCTTTTCAATGGCTTCCAGCACCGAGCGAATGGATCTAATTTGGTAATCGCGTCCAGCGATTTTGGTATTGATAAGCTCATCGGTCAAAGGTTTACGATTCCGCTGTAAAGAACGAAATCGCTCCAAATCATCTCGGGTTGGAAATCCTGCAATTTTGCGGGGCGGATAATTATCCAAATCCCAAAAAAAGGTTTCCAATCCATTCGTATAAAAGCAATAAGGCAGTTCGCAGTCCAAGGTCTTCTGAATGTTGAGGCAATACTGTTTGGCTTGCTCCCGGCCCATCGCTGCATCTTTGCTGGTTCGTTTCGCTTCCACAACCGCCAAAGGTTTGGCGTTCTTTCCAAGCAAGACATAGTCGCTGTATTGAAACTCACCGTAATTGGGCGCTGGCTCTGAAACAATGGCAGCGCTTTTTTGAATTCCTTTCCCAAGCAGAATTTCATATTCAAGCATCACCTGGGAGCGATCTTTTACGTCCCAGCCCGCTTGCGCCAATTGCTTGTCGATAAGATGGGCGCGTGTCTCAGCTTCAGATTTTGACATTGCGAAGCGCCCCTTGCTCAGTCATTTTTCGGCAAAAGGCGGTAATGACAGTGCGAGCCATTTTGGAAGGCTCAGTATGCCCATTTTCCCAGCGATTGACCGTGGCGAAGCTTACACCCAGTTCACGGGCGAGGTCTTCTTGAGAGTATTTCAGTTGGGCACGGACATTTTTCACAAGTGCTGGAAATTTCGCGGGAGCAAGCTGGTTTTGGGATGAAACGCTCATTGGGGTAAATATAACATCTGTCATAACAATTTAGAGAGAAATGCTGGGGAAGATACCAAAGAAAGCAAGTACAGCCGAATTCAAGTAGCTTGGATTGCTGAGGGGTGAGATGTCGACTAAAAATCGTACTTCTCGTCCTAAGCAGTTCCAAAATGTTCAAAATTGTCAGTACATTTTACCGACTGGAATCACTAGCGCGACACCAAATTGAGTATGCTCATCTAAATGGAGCAATGAAAAATCGAGGGCCAAACCACTGACGCGGCCAACAAATCCCGTTTGCCAATTCAAAATAAATCCAATTCCACGATAATTGCTATGCTCCGGAATGAGTGGGTCTACACAACTGCCACCAAAATCGAACACAGGACACACACTTTGTTTAAATTCTTCAGGAAATTCCACACCTTTTCCAAAAACCGGACCCACCGATTGCGCATAAATCACATTTGACACTACAGTAGAATACCCAAACATCAGTCCAATAGCATCGAGTGATTCGTTACCATAGTTACAAAAAACACAGGGCTTCTCTGCTTTAATTGTCCGAATCCCACCCAGTAATCCTTTTTGATTTGCAACTTGCAATCCACCTGAAAACCCAATACCTGAAGTAGAAACGATAACTCCTCCATCAGCCCAAATTGAAATCTGGGAGCGAATTGATTTGGGAGTGTGATGTTTAAGCGAGTCATCCTGATTTTTTACTTCTGTAGTAGTAGGCAATTCTGTAACCCATTGAGAAAAACAATAGCGCGAAAGGATAAATAAACAGAAGATAAATCGATGAATCATCCTGGTCGACTTCCTTTCCAAAAGTTTGCGTGCTTGAACACTTGAATTTTGTTTAAGCTCACCTACCAATTTATGACGTCTGTCATAAGTAAATAGTGGCCTAGGTTAGGGATTTATTTTTTTTTGAAAACTTCAAATTTAAACCGCTCTGGAAATGAAAAATCGAAGCCTAATTGCAAGCTTGCACCCCTCGATTTCCTTTTTAACCTAACTCAGTCAACGGCGCAACGCCCACATCCCCCCGCAACCCGTCCCTAAATGTCCTCGGCAAATACCGCAAATCCTCCACGGCCATACTATCCTTGGCAATCGCATCCTCAACCAACCCAGTAAAAGTCTGCCACGTAAAACCATTCTCAGCACCCGTAACCCGGCAATAAAAAGCAATCACCACCACTCCAACTCGGCACATCCAAACAGGAATCCCCACCACCTTTTTTGGTGTCCCCATTTGCGCAAGCACCAAATGAGCCATCTGCCTCAGAGTTACCGTATCCCCACCAACCAGAAAATATGTCTTCCCAAAAGTTTTGAAATTATTCGGCAGAGCTAACAAGGCCGTCACCAAATCTTCCAAGTGGACGGGACTTTTTCGGGCATGACCACCGCCAGGCAAAGCGATAATCGGCCACTTTCGAAGGTACACGACAAATCGATTGAATTCTTCCGCACCGCCATCGGTATAGACCAAGGCCGGCCTTACGATAGTGAAGTTTTTAAGACCCGCTGTTTTAACCCCGTGTTCCCCTGCAAGTTTGGAAAGCGAATACGCATTGGCCCGTTTATAAAGGACGGAGATGGAGGAGACATAGATGAAATGGTGTACGCCCTCGGCCTTTGCGGCCTCTACCAGATTTTGAGTGCCCACGGCATTGACCGCATGGAAGATTTCCTCGCGACCGGGCGCAATCAGCACGGCCGCAAGATGAAAAATTGTGTGCACGCCTTGAACTGCGACTGGCAGACTTTCTTTTTTGGTTATATCGCCAATAACAACATCTAGACCTTGCTCCAGAAGTGACGGGGCAACTGGATCATCGGGCAGGCACAAAACGCGCACCGCATACCCTTTACGGACCAACTCCAAAGCCAGTCGCCGACCCAATGTGCCGGCGCCACCGGTTACCAGAATGACCATGCTACTTTCCTAGAGCCTTGTGCAAAGAGTAAAAAGTAAGAAGTACGGGCTTGTCCATTCCGAAAATCCGTATAATTCTTCCAAAAAGTGCGTAGGACCGCCTCATTCAGACTAAACTACTCTATTCGGGATTGTTAACTTTCCGAGCGACCGGATAAATACCATGTTGCTCTCTAGGAGGGTAGATGTCATCTGATGAAAACATTACCACCATGAAAACTTTGTCGTTAGGCAAGGGTATCGGGTCCTTTCATCCGGATGGCACGCAAACGATCCAAGCCCAATCTGCTCCCACCCCGATTGCTGAAGTGCTGGCGGATCCCTCTCTCTTTGCAGGTGGAATGCCCGCGGATCCTTTTACTGGAGATCCATTTGTTGGCCAAATGGTCGGCAACTGTCAGATACTGGAAAAAATAAATGAGGGTGGCAGTGCCCTAATTTATCGAGCTCACAATCTTACGTTCAACCTCGACAGGGTTATCAAAATTCTCCGTCCAACCTTGGTAGATGACGGCGAGAATTTTGAACGCTTTAAACAGGAAGCCCAATTTACGGCCCGCTTGGACCATCCCAATATTTTGCGGGTATTTGATACCGGGGAAATCGGGAAGCAGTTTTACATCGAAATGGAATTTGTGCAAGGCCAGTCTTTGCGCACGTATATGTCGGCGCATAACCATATTCGTGAAGTGGATATTCTCGGAATAACCTCTCAAATTGTCAGCGCTCTGGATTATGCCCATAATGTCCAGATCAAAACTGCCGAGGGCGATATCATTCAGGGAATCCTGCATCGTGACATCAAGCCTGAAAATATTATGATCACCAGCGCCGGTTTGGTTAAGCTGATGGATTTTGGTGCAGCCAAGGGCATGACCTTGAACACGCACACAGCCCAGGGAACGGTTGTGGGAACTCCCTACTATATGTCGCCGGAACAAATCAATGGGGAACCACTGGATGCCCGCAGTGACTTCTTCTCTTTAGGCGTCATTCTGTATGAAATGTGTACCGGACATCGCCCTTTTGAGGCAGAAAACTTGGTTGCCCTGATTTGGAAAATCGATGCCTGTACATTTGTCAGGGTACGAAAATTGCGACCATCGATATCATTCTTAACAGAAGAGTTGGTCGAAAAACTATTGGCTAAAGAGAAACAACATCGTCCTTCCAGTACGGTGGAAATCCAAGAGTCGGTACAAACCAGTTTGCATGCCTTTCGTGCCTGGAGCATGGGGCAGAACTTTCGAATTCCATTTTCCATTCGAAAAAGTTACCCAACCATTGCGCTCATTGCCTCCCTCGTCGCCTTGACCTTGTCGAGTGCTACATTTATTCGTGCGTATCACGTCCTCCATTCTGCCCCCCAATTGCAAGCCTACTTTTCCACCCTTTTAGGCAAGGGCATAGATGCGGAAATGTCCAAGGATTATTCACTGGCATTGGCCACCTATGAACTTGTGCCATCACCCGATAAAGGAGGCGATCGTCTCGCCTATTTGGAAGCCCAATTGCGGACGGCGGCAATTTATTTTCGGCATAAGGACCAATTGACCAAAGCCCGATCCGTATTGGAACAATTGCGTAGGCAATATGACGACCCCGCCATCGATGCGTATCTGGGCCAGCTGTATTACTCTCAGGCGCTATATTTGGAAGCCAAGGATCGGCTAGAGGCCTTCTTAAACTCCCCCAAGGTCACCATTTTACGGAACTCACCCTACTTCAACTCTAATGATTTTCAGAGAGATGCATTGTATGCCTACGCCAATTCACTGGATGCCCAGTATAGTTACATCGATCAAAAACCGGAATTTTTAACTGGTGTGCTAACAGCCTGGGATCGATTCGTTCGCTTCTCAGATTGCGCTTCGGATCCGGATGACAAACGTTGTCGTTATGCAGCAAAGCGCGAGTCTGATCTGTCCGTCCAAAAAAAGAAATAACCCGGACACCACGATCAACTCACCCTCCACATTTGGCTGGATCAAGCCTACCCTACTCACAGCTTTTCTTCTGCTGATTCTCCTTTCAGGAAATTCCCGCTTAGGGCCACTTCCACCCATGGGCAAATTCTGCAACCCCTTTTCCGGCTTTTGGAAAAACGCGGAATCCGGTATTTTCAAAGATCAGAATTTGCATATTCCTGGATTGCATGAAACGGTAACTGTTGTGTTTGACAAGCGTGGGGTTCCCCACATTTTTGCCCAGAATAACCACGACCTTTTCCTGGCCCAGGGCTTTATTACTGCGCGAGACCGATTGTGGCAGATGGAGATTCAGGTGATGTCGGCGGCTGGTCGATTGGCTGAAATTCTCGGCCCTTCAATGGTGGAACACGACCGATTCCAACGTCGATTGGGAATTCCGCAAGGAGCCGAGCGGGATCTGGAGCTTATGTTTAGGCATCCGGATTCTTGGGAGGCGGCCTCCGCGTATTCTGAAGGCGTGAACGCCTACATTAGTTCGCTCAAAAAGTCAGACTACCCTTTGGAATATAAACTGATGGATTACGCTCCCAGGCACTGGACGGCACTGAACACGGCATTGCTCGTCAAACATATGCAATGGACATTATCTGGTGGTGGCGATGATTTGCCCCTGACGAACACATTGACAAAATTCGGGCCGGAATTCATGCGAAAGTTTTATCCTCTTCACGATCCCGATGTAAACCCGGTCATTCCAACCGGTACTCGATGGGATTCTTTGGCCTCCGTCCCTACCCTACCCTATAGAGATTCTCTGAGTCTCCCGCCCCTATTCCCGGGCGTGCCCAATCTGCCGATACTTCCCCTGGCGCCGAGCAAGACCCCTACCCCGGTACCTGAAAAAAATCCTGATCCTGGAAACGGAAGCAACAATTTTGTCCTTTCCGGATCCAAGTCACATAGCGGTTACCCCATGCTAGCCAATGATCCGCATCTTGATTTGGGTTTGCCTTCACTTTGGTATGAGGTGCAATTGTCCGCACCCTCCATGAGCGTGTACGGAGTGTCCCTACCTGGAGCGCCAGGTGTCTTAATCGGTTTCAATCGTAAAATCGCCTGGGGCATGACAAACGGGTACGACGATGTGTTCGACTGGTATCGAGTTGCCTTTCGAGATGGCACACTTTCGGAATATTTGTTCGACGGAAAGTGGAAACCGGTGCGAAGGGATATTCAGGCCATCAAGGTTCGTGGAGAAGCTACGATATTTGATACTGTACTCTACACCCATCAGGGCCCAATAGTACAAAAGAGCCAGGAACAGACTATGAATCGTGATGTACCTGCACTGCATGCCTTACATTGGTTGGCATTTGAACCTTCCGATGAATTGCATGCCATTCTCAAAATCGACAAGGCAACGGATTTCGAAGAGTTTTCCACAGCTTTGCAGGATTTTCAATGTCCTTCCCAAAATTTTGCATTTGCATCCACGCACGGAGATATCGCCATGTTCCACAATGGACGCTTCCCGCAAAAGTGGCGTGGGCAAGGGCGTTTCATCCTTGATGGAACGGAAGCTGGAAACGATTGGTCCGGATGGATCCCCCAAAGTCAGGCGCCCAAGGTTCGCAACCCGGCCAATAATCGGCTTTTTTCCGCTAACCAGGACCCGACCGACAGCACATATCCCTTTTATCTTGGCAGCAATTTCAAGAATGGGGAACGTGCCAAGCGCCTGGGACAATTAATTGATTCGGCACAGGCCGTCACGGCAGAACAGGCTTTTGGAATCTTACTGGATAATTATAACCTCCACGCTGCAGAGGTTTTACCCTTCATGCTATTAAAGTTAAAGCACATTCCAGTGACACATGCCGACTCCGCCGCTCTGCAAGCACTGGCGCATTGGGATTATCGATATTCACCTGGGGCTTCGGAACCAGCATTGTTCGACCTATGGTGGAAGCAGCTTTATCATTCCATTTGGCATGATGAGTTCGGCGAAGACAGCGTCCGGTATCAGTGGCCCTCTCAGGACCGGACACGCCAGTTGGTGCTGGAAGAAAGCCACTCCGAATTTTTTGATGATATCACCACACCCGCCAAGGAAAGTCTGGATTTTCTATTAGCCCGATCCTTGCATGAAGCAGGACTCTTGCTGGGCAAGCAGGTAACCTCGAATGGTGGTATTTCCAATGGTAAAAAAGCCGCGAATTCAATGTTAGCGTGGAAAAGTTGGAGCGCATACCGGCCAGTGGAAATCCGGCATTTGGCACATATTGACGCCTTCAGCGCTTTGCAAATAGCTACCGGTGGTTGCGGCACATGCGTTAATGCCCAAAAAGTTTCCCATGGACCTTCCTGGCGCATGGTGGTCACACTTGGTAAAGAGCCACAGGCCATTGGCATTTACCCTGGAGGCCAAAGTGGAAACCCAGGATCCGTACATTACGATGAGTTCATAAATGATTGGGCAGCCGGTCGCAATTATCCCTTGACCTTACAATCTGGTCCGGGCGATCCAGGCGCAACATACAACCTCCAGTTGACTGGGAAATAATGCAGCTGTTGATCATGTTCACTTTCTCCCTCCTTGGCGGATGGCTGTTCCCATGGTGGTGGCCGGCGGTCGCAGGCTTGGCGCTAGGCTTCCTGATGGCGAAGCGGCCAGGTAGCGCCTTTGTTACTGGGTTCCTTGGCGCTGCAATGGCATGGTTGCTCTTTGCCGCCTACCGGGATTGGCAAAACCATCACGTACTAGCGGTCCGGATCGCCGCACTTTTCCATTTGCCTTCGGGGCCAGCCGTGGTGGCCAGCACGGCATTGCTCGGAGGAATAATCGGTGGCTTAGGCGCCTGGACCGGATTTTCGTGGCGCCGCTATTTCAAGCCCCATTAAGTACAACCGTCGCATCCAGGTTCTTTCCCCACCGCCGACCAGGGATAGACTGCCCAACAAAACCAAACCAAGTCCAGTAACTTGCAGAATACCTGTCCCCTCACCCAATAGCACCGAAGCCAAAACAAACGTTGAAACCGGACCCAAACTACTGACTATCGCTGCGCGTCCGGAACCTATGAGCTGCACACCATAGCCGAAAAGATAGACCGGAACCACAGTGCAAAAAACCGCCGTTAATCCAGCCAATACATAGACATTGGTGGGTTGGGACAGAGCGGAAAGGCGCTGCGTCATAACAAAATGGATCATCACTGCCGCACTGGCAGACAACATGGCATACGCACCAAGCCTTTGAGGTCCTATCCGATGCACCATCCGGCCATGCCCCACCAAAAACAAGGCATAACTCAAGGCGCTTAGGAAAATGAGGCCACCCCCCAACAACGGCCTACCCCCTGAAGCTTTAGCCAATTCTCCGCCGAAAGACAGTGCAATGCCGACATAGGAAAGCAGCAAAGGTACCAGCAAATTCCGGGGAATCGGTTTTCCAAAAAACCAGGCGGAAAGCATAACCACCAAACTTGGGTAGACATACAAAATCAATCTTTCCGTTCCAGCGGAAACGTAGAGCAAGCCGACAATATCGAGCACACTGGCGACATAATATCCCAGCAGCCCCAATCCCAGTATGGCGATACTATCTATACGGCTTACTGTCTTTGGTTTGGGTGCTCGGGAAAACCATGGAAACAGGGCCATGCCCAAAAAGAAAGGCAAAGCGAATCCGGTTCGCAACGTCATTAAGACGATGGGTGTGACTCCATGGGAATAGCACATTTTAATAAAAATCGATTTCGCCGAAAATAACAGGGCAGAAATTGCCACGGCCACATATCCGTACTTTGTATTTCCACTATTGTTGCTCGACATAAATACGCCTACTTTCCACCTTCAATTTGTACAAAAACAAAAAAGCCCACTCTTGGAAGAGCGGGCTTTTTCTGGATTCGGTTGAGTTATCGAATCAGTCGCGTCCGCCCGCGGTATTTCCTTTTAGCATGGCTTTAATATTTAGCCAATGCCTAGTCGCTACGCTTTCAGTAATAACGGCCACGGCAGCGCATGCAACCCGTAAAGGCGCATGAAAGGAAATATTCAGGACTGAAGACACGTTCATAAGTCGAAGTATATGTATAGATCTATGCTTGTGTCAAGGAAGGGAAGCATTCCGCGCATCGCTCGCCGCCCGTTCACATCCTGCCGCGGCTAAGAAATCCGAGGTATTGCGCCATGCTAGAGCCTCCAGACGGGAGTTAACGCCAAAGCGCCGACGCAATTCAATTTGGATGGGATGTTCTGGCGGTAGTGAGTCAAGAGATAGTGCAAATTCATCGGCGGCACCGGGCTTTGCCAATAATGCACTGGCACCATCGCAATGCAAAAGTTTCCAGCCTTCAGTACTTAACAAGTAGCTCGCCAAAGGGAGAAAACGTCCGTCCTCTGAAATTGGAAGTAAAGCATGCGTGATACCGTACCCCAGACAATACCTCGAAAATCCGGCAGGATGGTCAACGACTTCCAGAAAGTTGCGATAAAATTCTTCCGACCGCAAAATCATACGACCATCTACAAAGGCGCGTTTGCCCGGAAACATTCGAAAGTCCAAGTAGCCACCATAGCGAAGATCATTGAAAATATTTCCTGCAATGGGATGATCGCTCAAATAATCGACTGCCAAAGAGGGATACCGAAAAGGTGTTTCCAATTTTCCATGCAATTCATAGGCCCATGCTTCTTTCAGATTGGGTTCAAGAAAGCCCAGTAGAAGAATCAATAGCACCAGACCACCGTATGAAGCAAAGGAAAATCGGGCTTCTTTCAGGTTACCGGAAGCGGCCATAAAGCCTGCCAAAAAAACCAGTGGAAGGTTCCGTACTGCCATCAGAGCCAATGCTGTAAACACCAGAAATATTAGCAGGTGACCGATCCTTTTTTTCAAAAGAGAAAAATTGAATGTTGCCAGAACCATCACTACATAGGCAATCCATCCCCAGGCTTGAGTAGGATGACTTTTCAACAAGTTCCAGAACGGAGCGTTCTCGGCAATTCCCACCGAAAAAATATTGGTGGAAAATGGGATAATGCGTCCAAAAAGATGGAACGGCAAGAGCATTCCACGCCATCCATATGGACTGGCCACACTTGCCAGCCAAACCAGTGCAATCGTAACCAGCAACGATCGGGAACCATACCAAGCCTTGCCATTCAAACGAGGCTTGTGGAATCCCTTTTCAAAAATGATACAGGTCACCAAGAATGCGCCAAGCGGATAGAGGCCTTGCACATTTACCATAACAATTTGCAAGGGAACAACCAGGAGCCATGGCCTTTGAAATCGATCTTGAAAATGCATTTGGAGAATTGCATACTGTGCGGCAAGGACGAACAGTGTCACTACCAAGGGACGAACATCTAGGTAAAACCGAGCTAGGTAAATACCCAATGCCAGTAAAGGCAAGAGCAAATAGTTGGAATGTCGATTCCAATTTGGCCAACCTATCAAAGTCAGGGCCGAAAGTATTGCGAGTCCTTTTCCCGTAATTAGAGCAAAAGCGCCACCCATTTTCCATACGCCATAGGCCATTAACTGAAAACCCCAATGCAGATCGGTCCAAGGCACACCCAGTGAGACTTGACAAAATGGATCCGCATGTAAAAAGTCCAGATGTGCCCACATCCATTTGGCCGAGGCCAGATGCCACCAAATATCCGTATCCGTCAGCGGAAACCAGATACATGCCAGGATCCAAATCGCCAGCATGGCCATCCCAGTGTAGTGTAAAACTTTCTCCAATCGATCCGTTTGCATGTCTCTCCCACTGCAAATCTACATCTTCCTATATTTCCCAATGTTGTGAATAATTTACAATGCGTGTGAAGCGATTGCCGTACCGTGGCCAAATACCAATCAAGGGGTCCCAATGTTGTTTCAATTTTCCTCTTTATTGCAGAGCAGGTCGATACGATTGGGGTCGGGCGCGTGGATAGTCCTTTTCCAGATTATGGGATGTCAAGTTGAAGAAAAGGTGACTACGGAACCTGCCGTAACCACACTGAATGCAAATTACAACCGACTCCATTCTCATGTATTAGTTCGCCATGTCAAAATCCCCTCCGAAGGTTTTTTGGATTATGCCGCCTACTCCAAAAATGTCATGCTGGTAGATCCCCAATGGCATGCTGTACATCCCACCAAAAAAATCGGCCTTGGCTCTCTGGACTTTTTAGGCAAATTAGTGGAGATCAAAACGTTATTGGATTTCACACCCTTGACCGCCTCCGAAAAAAACCGCCCATTAGCCTGGACACCGGTATTGGAACACTTGCTGAAATGGAATTTTGTGAAAGCATCTACCCTAGTCAATGCATACGCAGGAATCACTTCCGAAAAATGGGGTGACACCACAGACGTATCCCAACCCTATCAGGAATTTGGAACTGTCTATATCCATACTCGTGGAAACGTTAAGGAGATTTGGGTGGAGCTAGAATTCAAACCATGGCTGAACTCTTTCATGGATGGAATTCCCGACCAGGACAAGGATGGGTATCCGGAAGTTTTTGCGCGACTTGAACCCAGTCTCTTTTCGCCCGACATGGTGGATGAGATCAACGGGGAGTATTCCACTAAGCGCATGCGGGATGCGGAAGTTTTGGATTGGGCCAATAATCTGGCTTCGCGCTGGTATCCCTCATATAATACCGACCTCATGGAATTGGAACAGGGAAATGCATGGCCGTATGAGAATTCGCCTTTGAATGTTAAAACGGAAATGTCTGGACTTTGGGTGGCGAATCCCTTTTTTATCCTCAAGGGCCGGCCCTTTGAAGACAGTCTTTTCAACGTATTTGAGATTGAAGGCATGGGCCAAATTAAAACCGCCGATCAACAGCGGAAGGAAGGTGCAGTAGTAAACCGTGGAATTGACAAAGGATTGAGTCCACGATTGGATGTCATCACGTCTCGCATTGAGGCGGAACTTAGTCTTAACGGAAATGGGAAATGGCCGGAGTGGACAAAAAAGTTGGCCCATTTCCAAAATGAAGTGCAGCAGTTTTCACAAACCGAAGCGCGTGATGTGCAAGGCTTGGTTACGAAAAGTAATGATCTGATATTCCGCCGGGAATTGGAATATTTGCTCGCCGGAGATTTGGAGCACTCCACGTCCAATCAGCATCCCGTTGCCAATATTGCAGATTTCAAGGATTATTTGGCGGCGAGAGGAATTGATTTTCTCTTTGTCCCTGTTCCGACAAAATTAGACGTCTATCCTGAACTGATCGCTGCAAACGCCGATTCGTTACCGGGCCAAATTGCCCAGCCTTATTTTCGCAAACTCCTGTTGGACCTGGCGGCGGCGCGCGTTGAAACAATCGACCTTCTTGAACCATTTCTAAAACTCAAGCACGCCAGTGAAACAGGCAAGCGCGCGCTATATCAGCGCCAAGACACCCATTGGACTACACTGGGCCTGGAAACGGCCGCCCAGCTATTGGCAGAACGCATCCGCCTCTATTCGTGGTATGAAGGTGAATTTCCAAACAAACGCGACTATCATCTGCGCGATTCCGTCTTTTCCAATTTAGGGGACATTCAAGCCCGCCTAACCGACACAAAAAAGGCTGGCGTGCCTCCGGAACAAGTGCTCGGCCACCAGGTACTGGAGCCCAACGGGACTCCTTACCAGGATTCAGACTCGTCTTCCGTTTTAGTATTAGGTGACAGTTATACCGGTGTATTCCAATCCGTTGGCTGCCGTCACGCCGGAGTTACTGCACATCTTGCCCGTGGATTAGGCGCGCCCGTCGACCTTATCATGGGATGGGGCGGCGGACCAGAAGCGCCTGCCAAATTGCGAAAGCGTGGCGAGGAATATTTGAAAAGCAAACGCCTGGTCATTTGGATCATGTCAACAAGAGACGTATTTGTCTACCCTGGAGAGTGGTCCATCAAATGACCCTTTATTGGCAGAGAAGATTGACGACATTTTCGATTTTATTTGTTTTTGTCGTTGCTCTGGATGGATGCAAAATAGAAAGACCGGATCCTGCTTCTGCTGCTGCGGCCATACTGCATAAACACCCAACTGATTTTCTATCTGCCTTGACAGCTTTGGATGCGTTGGCGTCAGCGGAAATCGGACTTCCCCCGGTTCCTTGGGTAGGCGAGCTTTACCGGCAATCTGGTCAGCTCAAACCCTTGTTAACAGGTGCGCGATCCGATTCAGAAAAGGTCGGAATATTGAACGCGTGGATATTTGATACGCTGAGTATAGCCACAAGTTCCGATTCCACCAGCTTGTCGGGCTCCCTTCCGTCGCGTGTTTTGACAAACCACAAAGGCTCTTGCCTGGGCCTTACATTGCTGTACCTGTCCTTTGGCCAAACACTGGGGCTACCTCTCTATCCAGTTTTTTTGCCGGGACATATTATTGTGCGCTTCCGTTCCCCATCTTACACATGCAATATTGAAACTTTACGGCGTGGCCTGGCGCGTAGCGATGCATTCTATCGACAAGAATTTTTCTTAAACCAGCGCCCTTGGTATAAGTTAATGGATGCGGAAGACAAGCAGGCTTTGGCCGCTTTGGTGTTCAATTTGGGAAATACCCATCGTGCCCACGGTGACTTGCAATACGCTTTAGCGGAATACCAATTGACTGAAGAGGCTATTCCTGGATTTCCGGAAGCCTTGGGCAATCAGGGTGCTGTGTATATTACCCTAGGATCGCTTAAGGAAGCGGAAAAAAAACTGTCGCAATCCGTTAAAGGCGATTCGGTGAATAACCCCGCATCCATAAATTTGACCAGAATCCTCGAAATTTTGAAATGATTCGCACGGGGCTATTCGTTCCGGATTTTTAAAAATCTCCAAAAACCATATTTCATCCCTGTCGTGTAACTTGGTTTGACCAGCCCAAGGGCTGATAGTAGTTTTTGAGGCCACTCATGCAAAAAACCTTCCATGTCTACCTGGGCAGCACCTATCGCGATCTACTCAGCGAACGCAATGCCGTTCTAGAGGGTATGGGTGACCTAAGCCTAAAATTTCCCACCTTTACATTTTTTTGTCCCCGCTCCATCCAGCCCTTGGAAGCATGCAAAGAAGAAATCCGTCATTGCGATTTGCTCATTATGATCCTCGGACACCTGCAGGGCGTAATGGTCCCGGGCCAGAGCGTGACCTTTGGCGAGGCGGAATACCAGGAGGCCATGGACCAAGGAAAAAAAATACTTGTCTATTTCCGCGACGAAAAAGAGGAACGCAACCCCGGCCGCTTTGAAAGAGATCCCTTACGCGCTAGCCAGCTTAAGGCGTTCAAGCAAAAACTAAAAGATCAAATCGTACCTAAGCATTTTACCGATATCCCTACACTGGTAAATCTTATCGTGACAGATCTTACGCAATTGGTTCAGGACAACGGGTTGGAAAATAGTTCTGGCGTAATAAAAAGCCGTTACAAATCAGAAGGCTCAATTACCAGAAAGTCACCGTTGCTCACTGGCTCTATGGCAGTCGAACAAACCCAGGAAAGTCAAACACGCACTATTCCTATCTTACAAAAGGCATTGGCTACACCTTACCGCCAGCGCAAGTCCGCCTTTTTACTGAGAAGCAAAAGCTATGCACTAGTGCTTTTACTCTTTGTAGTGGCTGGCCTTCTTCTCCTTAAATTTCATAACCTGCCTTTCATCAAGGCTTCTTTTTCATTAGCCTTACCAAAAGGAGGGAATGGTCAGGCTGCCCATTCCAATTTACAGAGCGAAACCCCAATATTGGATCTGACTTCGCAAACCCCCATTTCACCCGTAGATACAACGACACCCGCTATTCCAGTAATTAATTCGGCATTGCCGACCAACTCCGTAAATAATGCGACAGTAGTACTGATGGATGACACGGACACTTTAAAAATTTTAATCCGGCACGCTATGGATGGTTCACCGACCGAACAATTGCATGTTGGTCAAATGTACGAACTTGGCCAAGGCCTGGAGCAAAGTGATTCGCTAGCCTTTCGGTGGTACAAGAAGGCAGCCGAAAGGGGTTTGGCGGAAGCTCAATTCAAAATCGCGGGAATGTACAAGCTGGGAAAGGGAACTCGTCGCAGCAGTTACCAGGCAGTGCATTGGTTTCAAGCTGCCGCGGATCAAGGCCTACCTAAGGCCCAGGTCAAGCTAGGTAGAATGTACCAGAATGGTAAAGGCGTAATTCAGAATCAGACAACCGCATTTAAATGGTTTCTCAAGGCCGCCGATCAAAAAGATCCAGACGCTGAAAAAATACTAGCGGAACTGAAGGAAAACTAAAGCGCGTTTTATTTTGGGCGCTGGTTTTGATTGTATGCTGGTCTTTATTTCACCAGATCCGCAATCCGTCCATCATCATTTTTTACCGGTCCGTAAAAATCGGGATCCTCTTCCTTCGACTTTTCAATCGCCAGGAAACAATTTTGGATATTCTCAAGTAGAACTTCATCTTTCCGGGTTTCCCAAAATCGCCCTTCATCGCGAATGACCAATTCACTCAATTTTATTTTCACTTGGTCGAAAAGCGATGCAATGCCCTTATGAATTTCAATAGGTGCAAACTGGGTTTTACAATGATCGCCAAAATCGCCCTCAGGGTTGAGTCGGAAAATTAGGGGCTCACAATTTTCATGCGGGCGGATTTCAAATAAATGTCCCCCTTGCTCCGTCTCAGTATAATCGGAAATCCACCATTTAAACTCCCTGCAGATCAAACTGGACAATATGTAGAATTCCTTGGTTTTAATCTTCGGATTCATTTTGCCACGAAAATGTATGGTTACGCCCATGGGTCCTTCCTTTGGCTATTTGAAAATACTGGGTCAATTTTATCTCTTTTACACCTCAAATGCCGTAACATACGCATTTCCCTGCTATCTTTTGTAAACACATGACAATCCCCCGCCATCCTTCCGAACTGCTTGCCCCTGTAGGTAATATGGAAATGTGCCAGGCTGCCGTTCATAACGGGGCAGATGCCATTTATGTCGGTTTTCCGGGATTTAACGCCCGGGGCCGAACCCTCGATCACTCTTGGGATGACCTGAATGCGATGATCCTTTTTTGCCACCGTCATAATGTCAAGGTATTTTTGGCACTCAACATTCTCATCTTCGAAAAAGAACTCCGTCAATTGTTGGAGGACCTGCCTAAAGCATTGGCCATGAGACCAGATGCCATTATTGTACAAGATCCGGGATTAGCCCGGTTGATTCATTTCTTCAATCCTGATCAAGTCCTTCATGGCTCAACGCAAATGACGGTGACCAACCATGAACATATTGCCCTTACCCAAGATTTGGGGATGCAGCGCTATGTTTTAGGTAGGGAAGTTTCCATAGACGAAATGCAGATCATCCGTGAACACACTGAAAAAGAACTAGAAGTTTTTGTCCATGGAGCGCTTTGCGTCTCTTACTCGGGGCAATGCTTGACTAGCGAAGGGATTGGTGGACGCTCCGCCAATCGTGGTCAATGTGCACAGTCTTGTCGAATGGAGTATGATCTTATCGTTGATGGTGAACGAAAGGATTTAGGCTCACTCCGTTATTTGGTTTCACCCAAAGATTTATGTGGCCTTGATGACATTCCAAAATTGATGGAGATAGGTATCGATTCCTTTAAAATTGAAGGTCGATTAAAGACACCTCAATACGTGGCGGCCACTACCGCAGCCTACAAAAATGCCATGAACGCGGTAATAAAATCGGGGGAAATGAACTCGAGCGAAGTGCCCTCGATGCCTTTCAACACCCAGGACAGTTTGGAGGTTACCTATTCACGCGGATTCTTCAATGGTTGGATGGGCGGAGTCAACCATCAAGAGCTGGTGGATGGCCGATATGGGTCCCATCGTGGGAAAGAAATCGGTATTGTTATCGGAATTGATGGCAATGCACTACGAGTATCCTGTGAGGTACCCTTAAAACCTGGCGATGGACTCCTGTTTGTGGATTATTCCAGTGCGGGTGTAAAAATGAATACCCCGGCTCATACGTGGGGCGCACGCCTGTTTTCTGCGAGTCTTGTATCCGAAGGCGCCACCGCGCATATTTGGGAACTCACCTTTTCAAATGATTTTCCTGTTACGGCCATCCCGATAGGTTCAGCAGCTTATCTTAACGACTCACCCAGCATAGAACGATATATCACTCGCTCGTTTACAGATAAGGCGCTTTGGAAAACCATACCGATCACTATGCACTGGACAGGAGCAACAGGTGGACATTTGCATCTCAATGTTTCGGACGGTAAGTTTTTCGCACACGCAGAGTCGAAGGCGATTTTAGAAATCGCCCGTAATCCAGCCACAGGCCTGACAAAGGATAAAGCCTTTGAGTGGTCCCGAGCTCTAACCGGAACCGGATTTCATCTACAGGAGTTCCAATTCAATTTGGAACCCGGACTTTATGTAAACGAAAAAGAATGGCGAAAAACTCGACAAGCGGCAGTCGCCGAGTTGGTGCAAAAGCGAGAAGTTCGTCCAGTCCTTTCATTACTTACAACGCTAGAGGCCGCTAACTGGTTGGATTCGGCCGACTCGTCGAATTTCGGAAATCTCGCGTTGCCTTATCATTCCAATCGGCCAGCGGACTTAAATCTTCTAATCAGGGAAATGTCCTCATTGCCCGCATTGGAAGGTTTGCCTTTACACACTGTATATTTGGATTTCGAACATGGCAAAAATTACCTCACCGCCGCCAAACAAATTCGTTCAATGGGATTTCAGATTGGTCTTGCCACCACACGCATATTAAAACCTTCAGAATATCATAACTTAAAAGTCATTGAGGCTATTGCTCCGGACAAAATTCTCGTTCGTAATTTTGGTGCTCTACAGTATTTCGCAGGAAAAGGTTTTAACCTAGCCGGAGATTTCAGTCTCAATGTAACCAACTCTTTAACCGCCGGTTACCTGTTTGGTAAAGGTCTCGGTACTCTTTGCCCCGCCTATGATCTCAACCAATGGCAGCTATTTGATCTGATTGATGCCGTAGGTGGCGCCCGGTTCGAAATCACCGTGCACCAGTATTTACCGAGCTTCCATATGGAGCATTGTGTCTTTGCGGCTTTGTTAAGCAAGGGAACCAGCTTCCGTGATTGCGGCAAACCATGCGAACAGCATCGAGTTGAGCTTCGCGATCATACCGGGGCATTGCATCCTCTCAAGGCGGATCAAGAATGCCGTAATACCATGTTCAATGGTAAACCTCAAAGCGCGGCTAGACTGGTTCCTGGCTTGCTCGCCAAAGGAATTCGGGCCTTCCGAATAGAAGCGCTATACGAAGATGCGGAAACATTGCGAACCAAGGTTACCGAATACGCAAGGTTAGTGGCAGGAGCTACCCTGCCGGATGAGGTTTTTGCCCGCATGCAAGTGGTGGAAAAATATGGCGTCACCGAAGGTCAAATGCGCAGCACTGCGGCCTACCAAGACCGCAAAAAAACCTAACTCAATGCCTGCATTTAAGGGACAATGAAGGATTTCACAAATCCTCGACCATCCACCTTCATTTTAAGAAAATAGACACCGGTCCTAAGCGAAGTGATATCCACCATCCCCTTCGTTCCAATGTCGGCCAGATTCAGCTTGGTATAGGTCTTTCCAGCCATATCGACGACATCGTAATTCGAAGATTTTCCTTCCGGCATTTGTACGGATAGGAAATCACCTCGAACTGCAAGCTTGAGGCCAGGTTTTAAAATCCTCTCCCCTACTGGAGTTATACCCGTTGGAACGAGCGTGGAAAGGTGGTTGGTTGTATAGAACAACTCATTGGATTGCAAGTTGTTGCTGCTTGTCAGCTTGGTCAAAAATTCCAATCCAAGAACAGACTCGGGCAGCAATCCATTGATGTTCATCAGAATTTCGCGATTCGATCTTTTTACAATGCTGGTAATATTTAAGAGGGTGCTGTCTTTCTTTGGGCCGCCATAATAACCCCAAAGCGATTTCATATAAGTGAAAACATAAGCTTTATAGTTGGCTGGAGAAAGAAAATCTGCCGAAATATCTGAAGTGAAGGACAACAAAACACCATCTTTTACCAGGGAAACAGTATATACGTCATTATAGGTAGTGTTTCCAATAAAATCGGGTTTAAAGGTCATTTTTTGGAATCCATCGTACCGTGTGCACCAACTCCAATACGCGCTACTCGTACCTAATGCGCCCAAATAAAAATTCCCTTTGTTGTCTTCAACTATTCTGTAAATGGGACCTTCCATACCACCAGTCATTCTGATTACGGCACCCTGCATTTGCCCATCCACTTTTTCTACCATCATTCGGTTAATATGACCTGTGCGGTTGTCTCCAATGAGAGCCTGACCTTTAAAGGGTCCACTTTTCATGAAATGAATATCCGTGGCGGATTGGGACATTCCGGCATAGGGAATCCACACCATGTCATTTTTATATGGCATCGAGTCGGCTACGGGTCCCAGGCCGAACTGCATGTTCGCGGCACCTGAAGTCCAATTCGCCACTGGTAAAGGCAATCCTATCGTGGCAGATGTCGGCATGCCGTAATATTTTCCGGGTTTCAATAGAAAAATAGGCGTTGCAGGCCGGTAGTTGCCCTGATTATCGGAAAACCATATTCGACCTGAATCATCCTTGCCCATGCCATTGCTGTTGCGCATGGCCATGGCATAGTCCATTTGCCATGCTTGGGTTTTCCAATTGTACAGACTCACCGTACCACGACTTCCTAAATTGCAATACAAATACGTACTGTCCATTTCCAGATCCGAATTCCATGCATAAAATCCGGCTCGAGTGGGGATGCGCAAAAGTTCTTTTTTCTGAGTTAAATTGGTACCATCAAAATCATACGACCAGACCGTACTGGAGGTATTGATATACACTTCTCGATTGTTCCTCACCAGCAGTCCCAGAGCCTCAGGCAGGCCGACGAGAGGTAAAGCCGTGCGCTTGACCGTACGCGCACTATCCAATCCGGTTACCAGATACAGTGTGCCATTGTAATCCAGTTCCAGCATATTGCCATTCGCTAACATGGCCATGCCCCCGGTCTGGAATTTATCGGGAGAATTATGCCACACCTCCAAATTGACTCCCTTATTGACAGGCAATGGTTTGGGATCTGCTGGCAAATCATGGTCAGGGGGAATAACCTTTCGCGGGCCGTAAGGGCTGGGACCTTTGATACCCGCTAACTTTGTCTCATCGCAAGCTACATTGGTTACTACCTGGGAAAAGCCGTTTCCAAGGCAAATGGCTAGGGATAAAATGAAGAATTTATTCATGGATTTTTCCTGTCATTAGATTTAAGAGTTTTGTCCTGCAGATTTACAAAATCATCTGATTTCATTTGCGAGGTGGGTATACGACGGCCTAGCATATTTGTAAAGTTTCCCCCATTTGACTTAGTGAGCCTTGATTTCCTTACCGCTTTTATTCCCACGGGTCCCCTACAAAGTGTGGAATCGGGATCATTTCCAATTCGAAAAGCCTGATCGTTTGGAATAGGGCAATAAGCAACCCGAGTGGGCAGTAATACTTCCACATCCTTGAAATAAATGTCATTGTTACCTCCAGCATGCAGTTGCAAAGCGAGGATGCCAGTGGTGTCCATACCGGCCACCACATTACTTGACCAAATTAAATGTCCATTTATAAAAGTCTTTAGACTTGTGCCTTGCATATCCACAACCAGTACATTCCATTCCTTATCCTTTACATATCCGCTGTCAATGGCGGTGGTCAAAAGTTTATACCATGAATAGTCGTGGTCCTGTACAAGCATTGCCGAACCATCTTGCCTTGAACCAAAATCAAAACCGAAATCCACTTGAATTCCTTTTACTCCAAAATCACTTCCTTGTGTGCCGCGCACATACAATCCGCTATTTCCCACCAGACTCTGGAACTTGAGGCGTACATATCCGTTCTTATAGATTTTATTTGTAACCAGATGGCCCCATTGCATAGTTGGATTAAGCGCATGAATTCGGCCTG
>JAYUHW010000187.1:0-37145 GCA_043766615.1 Fibrobacteria bacterium
AAACATTACCCATGGATCATCATGGCCTCGTGGCAGCAGTCTGCAAGGATTTACGAATAGCCGAAAGGATTGATGCGTGCCTGGGCGTGCATGATAAGCCTATCGTCAGCCCCTGTCAATCCGTTGTCGCCATGATACTGAATGGCCTTGGCTTCACCAATCGCCGTCTATACCTGACCCCGCAGTTTTTTGAGAGTAAGCCAGTCGAACGACTTCTTGATGAGGCGATTCAAGTCAAAGATTTAAATGATCATTCCTTGAACCACCTGGACACCACGAGTATTAGTGTATCCGGAGAATACGCAACAAGCAGTACTTTCCCTGGTCGTCAACGGACCCGCCAGTATGCCGATTTGGATGGAGCCTCTGGATGGTAATAGTTCTGACAAAAAGATCCTTCATGAGACCATCAAAAAGGTTCGTGCGTTTCAGAGCTGTATTCGAAGGATAAACTTCTTGCGAATAATGAATACCTGTGGCTCACGCGGGTTCTGGAAATCATTCTTGAAGCCCGGGATTTGGTGAGCAAAGAGGATGGGGCTATTACATGGCAACACAGCGAGAACGGCTGCAAGCAGGATGCTGAGAGTGAAGTGAAAATATTAAGGAAGAAGTACCCCTTGTACCATATTCACGGGGAGGCTGTTCCGATTCTAAAATATGCAGGTAGAGGCAAGCTAAGCGCGGACACTGTGCCAGAGGTCAAGGGCTACAAGTTAGATTTGGTGCTGGAAATGAATACCAAAGCGGTGGAGACGATGCTGACACTGAACAGAAAGGGACGATTTATTTTAGCCACAAAGGATCTTGATGCAACGGGCTATTCAGATGAACGTATGCTGAGTTAGTATAAGAGTCAGAAAAATGTGGAAGGTGGGTTTCGGTTTTTGAAGGACCCGTGGTTCATGGTGGATTCTGTTTTTCTAAAATCTCCGAGTCGAATTGAATCCTTGATGATGGTGATGATGCTTTGCTTGAGAACCCAACCATTCGCTGGATATTCCAGATCATGGAAGGCAAAGGCATGGTTCGTTTTTATGAGCCGGGAGGGAATCGTCCAATTCGAGAGTTGGTGACAAACATGACGGACTTACGCAGGAAAATCATTCACCTATTTGGCGCAACGGCATGCCAAATGTATGGCCTTAATCCAAATATGAGCTCGGGGGGTGTGGGAATGTAGGTTTAAATCTACAGGTGTAAATATGTAACAGTATCGGCTTGCAAGCTGATACTCCCAAGGCTAAGCAGCAACAAAGGCGAAAAACGCACACTCATACGTCCAACTGCCGTTTCTAGGTTTTTACGTTCGAACGTTTACGGCGAGCCACCAAGCTCATCAAGCCAAGCCCTGCAAGCATCAGAACGTAACTTTCTGGTTCTGGGACTGCAGACACAGAAACTTCAAACGCGCCGTGGTCGTTGACGTAGTATGCATCGTTCACAGCAGCGAAGATATGCTGGGAGCTAAACAGTGTTAGTTGCTTCGAATAACCGATTAAGAACCAATCGTCCGCATTGGTTGGTGGAGCCGACAGCGTATCGATGAGTTCGCCGATTTTGGCATTCGTTCCTGCTGGACCAAAGCTGCTATCCGCACTAAATGAAACGCTCGGATTGAAATATCCGTAGTCTCCTGTCGTTACAACAGAAGTTGGAGTGCCATCAGGATTGATAGTGAACGATGAATCAGGCACCAGATCAACCGTGCCACTGCCGGTTATGAGGTAAGTGCCTGCGCTGAATTCGCCCAGATCAAATACAACTGGCGCATATGGATTTGAGCCATTGGTAGAAACGGTGGTTTCCATTGTAGACAGGCTAAAACAAGCACCGGGACAAAGCGGCATTGCCATTACATGTAGTGGAGCTGCAAGCGCAAACAGGCAAACTACGATAAGGTGTTTTTTCATGGGAGCGACTTTCTTAAAATAGGATGGTAAAAGGTGTGAATATTTAAAACTAAATATCAGGGATGTTGTTTATGTGTAGGCGATACAATTAATCGACATGTGCTTCGGCGACCTATAATTGCTAGGATTATATATCAAATAGATATTTTCTAAAATACTAAAATACCTAATACGGAAAATGGTGTCAAGTATTGAACGTGAACCTGACGCAAAAGTTAAGACTCGGAGGTAGTGTTGAAAATATTCAGGCTATTATTGGTTTTTGGTTTAGTAGGATCTTGGTTGAATATTTTTGGACAGGAAATCTGGACCCAAAGGAATCCGTACCCAACTGACAAGTATTTATACGCCTCGGCATGGACGGGTAAATATTTCGTTGTTGTAGGAACTAACGGAATCATCCTCACTTCTCCTGAGGGAATTACTTGGACTAAAAGTAAACCAGAAAACGATACCGGACTCGTTTCAATAGCTTGGAACGGCACACAATTAGTAGCTGTGGGTCTAAATGGAGCTATTCTCACTTCGATAGATGGCATCAAATGGGTATCAAGAATTTCTGGCACAAACAAGGTTTTGATTTCAATTACTTGGGCCGAAACCCAATTTGTTGTTGTAGGTGAATCAGGGACAATCCTCACTTCACCGGATGGTCACACATGGACATTAAGAAACTCTGGGACAACCACGGTTTTGTATTCAATTACTTCGACTGGTTCCCAACTCATTGCTGTTGGGGATGGTGGTATCATCCTTGCTTCTCCTGATGGCAAGGCATGGACTGCAAGAGCCTCTGGAATAACCAACCGGCTACTATATGTAACTTGGACCGGTACACACCTCTTGGCCACCGGCAATTTCAGCCCTATGCTTACTTCTCCTGATGGTATTGCCTGGACTCAAATAAATTCAGGTACACCATGGTCCATAAATTCAGTAGTTCAAACAGGAACGCAGCTCATTGCTGTGGGGGATAGCGGAATTATTCTGACCTCTTCAGATTCTAAAACTTGGATCGAGAGAAACTCCGGAACTACCTTAAACCTCTATTCTGCAATCTGGACAGGCAGCCAGTTCCTAGCCACCGGAGAATTCGGAACTATTCTGACTTCTGGGGATGGATTTACCTGGAAAAAGAGGAGCTTTGGAGTAATTGACCATTTACGCTCTATTGCCTGGACTGGTGCCCAACTAGTAGCCGTTGGTGAAAATGGTTCCATTCTGAGTTCTCTTGATGGAATAACTTGGACTGCACAAGCATCGGAAACAAAGCAACCCCTCTTTAACATTATCTGGACGGGGACCCAGCTGATTGCAGTAGGCGACAGCGGATTAGTTCTGACCTCGCACGATGCAAAAAATTGGGCAAGAAAAAACGCAGGAACATTCAGCCAGCTCAATTCAATAGCTTGGAATGGAAAACAAATGGTAGCTGTAGGGGTCGACTTCAATGTATTTACTTCACCAGATGGTAACAATTGGACTGCTAGACCCTCAGAAATATTAAGAAGTCTCATGTTATCCATGGGGACTCTCAGATCTATAACCTGGACCGGCTCGCAATTTGTAGCTGTGGGAGGGAATGCAGCACTTACGTCTCCAGATGGAATTTCTTGGACAGCACAAAACCTAGGGACAACAAATAGACGGCTCGAATTCGTTTTTTGGACTGGTAATCAACTAGTAGCAGTTGGTGATAGTGGAACAATCCTAACATCTCCTGAGGGGATTAATTGGACTTTAAGGAATTCTGGAAAAGACAAAACTCTCCTTTCGGTAACCAGTACTGGCACGCAACTGGTTGCTGTCGGGGAAGGTGGAACGGCTTTCGTATCTACTGATGGCATCACCTGGAATGAAAAGGAAATTGGCATTGATGAGCTATACTTTTCGATCACTTGGGCTGGCTCACAACTGGTAGCTATAGGTGGTTGGGGTACAATTATCACATCTCCACAGCCTGTTTCAATCAATAGAAAAAAACCATTTCCGATCGAAAATAAATTTTCAATCCAAATCTTTTCGAAAACCCTCTTTGCCACCTTACCTAACGAGATGCTTGGACTTAATATTCGAGCAGCGATTTACAACGTTACTGGCCAAAAAATATTGAGCATTAATTCAAATAAATCACAAGGGAGATTAAATATTCCAATTTCAGGATTTCCTAAAGGGCGCTATTTATTTGAAGCGAAAGGCGAGAATACAAGGATTTTTAAATCATTCTTTTTAATTCAATAATTAATTCAATAATTAATTCAATGATTTTAGGGATCCCCTCATATAGTTAACCCGAGGTGTTGGAGAATTATGCCAATAGATGTTAAGGTGAATTACCATCCCGTAAATGGGCGAATAGTATTATCTTGTAAATAAATAATCGGATTATTACACAAAGGAGAAGCGGTGAAAAAGACATCGAGTAGCATTTTCTGCCCAATAATTCTCCTAATCTTCTCGGCTATTCATGGCTCAACCAATTGGGAATTAATCGATTCCAAAGTCACCAACGATTTGAACAAGGTGTTTTTCGCTAGCGCAGGGACTGGATATATAGCTGGGTCTAAAGGCGTATTGCTTGTCACACAAGATACTGGAAAAACATGGAGGAGTCAAGATTTGGGTATCCCTCAGGATTTACTGTGTGGTTACTTCTTGGACTCTAAAGTGGGGTTTGTTGGTGGTTCCGGAGGGCTGTTGTTGAAAACCACAGATTCCGGGAATAATTGGACTAAAATTTCCCTTCCTGATACTTCAAGTTTAACTGACATTGTTTTTGCAACTCCAGCAAAAGGATTTGCAGTAGGAGGACTTAAATTTCTTCTCACTACCATTGATAGTGGGAAAACCTGGTCCAAAGTCGATTTGAGCAATATGATTTACGGTCACACCAATTCCATATGTTTTCCATCGCCCATGATTGGCTTTGTGATAAGTGGGATCGGGTCTATTAAAACCACAGATGGAGGGGAGACCTGGAGTGCCATTCCGAGTCTGGCCGGTTTAGGCAGCCTTACCGATTGCTACTTTCTAAGCGTGGACACAGGATTTATTGTCGAGAGGTATTATCCCAATACATTTCTTACTTTCGACCAGGCCATCACATTCAAATGGATTAGTGGAAAGAGCTCTAACGCAATTTCGTTTGTAACGCACGAGGTTGGATATATCGTTGAAAATCAAAGAATTTTCAGGACCAGTAATCTGGGTCAAACTTGGCAATTGGAAAATGCAGTTCCCCTGCCGTTAAATGGCGCAACTGAATATTTAAAAGATGTTTTTGGCTTTGGTGGGAATGTGGTTTTGGCCGTTGGTAAAAGTGGATTCATTTTAAGAAAAGAAGAAAGCATTTCGACCTCTCTCATTGGATCCAGGAGCGATGGTGTAGCTAATAGGCTAACCGGCAAGCTTAATGGTGTAAGCGTAGATGGTCGAGCTTCAGCAAATAAAAAGCGGTCAATAAAGAGTCTGTTCAGTTTAGAATCTTTGAAGTTCCACAACTTCTAGACACGCTTTTACCTTTTCCAAATCCTTGTTGCCTGGTGACACCTCAACGCGGCTATTGAGATCCACCGCAAACGGTGCACATGCTTTGAGGGCAGCAGCCAAGTTTTCAGGGCCAAGCCCACCCGCCAAAAAGTAAGGTACAGGAAAATCTACTTGCCGCAGTACATTCCAGTCGAAGGTTTCGCCGCTTCCACCAAACGCACCCTTTGCCGATTGCGAGGCTTGCGTGTCCACGAGAAAATATGCCAACGGATGAACCCGACCCTTAGCTGCAATTAAATTTTTGCGCAGACCGCCTAAGTCGGCAAGCTGCACATGCGGAATGGCTTTGATTACCGGTACCGGCATTTTGAGGATATACTCCCAATCTTCTTGACCATGAAGCTGCACATAGTGGATCCCTGTCAAAGCAACAATGCGAATGACCTCTTCCGGATCCGCATCGACAAAAACGCCCACAGCCTTGGCATTGCGTAATCCGGCAATCATCGGTGTGGCTGATTCTGGGGCAATGTAGCGCGCACTTTTGGGGTAAAAGTTGAAACCAATCCAGTCCACTTTCATTTTATCCAGCGCCGCGACTTCAGATGGATTGCGTAAGCCACAAATTTTGACTCGACAAGAATCCGATTTTAAATCCGGGAATATCATGGGATGCGCCTTTAAGAATTTGGGTCTAGGGCCTTGGTCTGCCCCATCTTTGGGTGCTTTCGGGCCCGGAAGGGTGCCTGCATACCCAAAATAGAGATTTATTTCTTAAATTTCGATAGGGCTTTATAGTTATTTGTCCATTTAAGCGCGTTGGAAATTTGCATGCTAGCCCCGAATTCTAGGAGAGTGATGGCCATGGTTGAAGCAAAAAAAATTGTGACCTTGGAAAACGTTGTTTTCAATTACCCAGCCGGTAACAATGCGCTGGATAAAATCTCCATGGACCTATACGAAGGTGAAATTGTAGGTTTGGTGGGCGCCAATGGCGCGGGAAAAACCACATTAATGAAAATTTTGGCCGGTTATATGGAAAAAACCGGCGGCAACTTGAATTATGCCGGTCGTCCGGTGGAAGACTATTCCAATAAAAAATTAAATGAATTTGTCACACTCGTGGAACAGAACCCTGAAGGCCAGTTGGTGGGCCCAACAGTTGAGGATGAATTGGCTCGCGCCTGTCGCCTGATTGGCTTTGAAGGGCGTTTGATTCGGGAAAAAATCGATTTCGTCCTCAAGCTGGTCCGCATGCGGCAGGCCAAGGAATGGTATCTGGATGAAATGTCTTGCGGTGAGCGTCGCCGGATTGCCTTGGCGCTTTGTCTGATTGCCGATCCCACGGTCATTCTATTGGACGAACCTCTATCCGATCTCGATCAAGTGGGTGTTCGGGATACGGTGGCGACACTCAAGGAATTGAAAAGCCGGGGACTTTGCATTGTGGTTTCTTCCCATCGGCTCGAGGATATCCTGGAGTTGACAGACCGATTGGCAGTGCTGGGGCTGGGTCGCCTGCTCATGCTCGACCATCCGCAAAAGGTGTTGAGCAATGAGGAGATTCTCAAAGCGGCAGCCATTAACTTGCCGGCTATTCAGCGTTTGTTCCTGCGTCTGCAGGCAGAAGGTCTGGTGACAGCCGATTCTCTCCCCTTAAGTCTCGATGAGGCCGTGAACCAGGTCAGAGAGGCGCTGGAGCTTAAGGCCTTGGCCTCTAATGGGGCGATAAACGCGTCGTCGGGACAATCCAGCCTTGGCATGCCTCAGGAATCGGAACCAGCCCAGCAATCCGTCTAATTTTTTCCAATAGCCTGGAAAGCGTATCCATTTGGGTATGCTCCATTGACTCCAGATCTTCTACCTTAGAGTTGCTATGGAACAAGAAAGCCTTTATCTCATCGATGTCTCGGCCTTGGCCTACAGATCTTTTTATGCCTTCATCAATAATCCGCTAAAAAATTCCAAAGGGCAGGAAACCTCTGCCATTTACGGATTTGCCTCACATACACTGCGCCTCCTCAAGGAATGCCAGCCCACTCATATTGCCTTCGTCAAAGACCTGCCCAAAAAAACCTTTCGCCACGAACTGTATACGGAGTACAAGGCGCATCGCAAGCCCATGCCCGATGAACTTGCCGCGCAGCTCCCGGTGATCGATGTTTTTGTTGAGACCTCTGGCCTTAGAACCGTGGCCTTGGCCGGGTATGAAGCCGATGACGTGATGGCGACTCTGGCGATGCAGGCCAAAGCCAAAGGCATGCAGGTTTTTATTGTGACCCGCGATAAGGACATGATGCAGCTCGTGGACGATCAGATTTTTCTTTTTGATTTGGGAAAAAATAATCAAGGCTCCGATATAATGGGTGCCAAAGAGGTCATGCAGAAAATGGGCGTGCCTCCGATTAAAATCGTGGACTATTTGTCCTTGATCGGGGATGCCTCTGACAATGTTCCCGGAGTTGCCAAAATCGGTCCCAAGACGGCCGTGGAGCTGTTGGAAACCTACGGTACTTTGGAAAGCATTTATAAGAATGTGGACAATATCACCAAAAAAGGTTTGCGTGAAAATCTGAAAAACGATCGAGACAACGCCTTTCTGTCGCAGCGACTCGTTACCTTGCATGCCGCGCTGGAATTGCCTTTGGGCATTGACGACCTCTCCTACAAGGGGGTTGATGCAGAAGCTATGACCGCTTTTGTCGAAGAATGGGAATTGCGTAGTTTGCTCAGGCTGATACCCGGGGCCCCGACAGCCGCCGCCCGGAAATTGGCAGCCACCGTTCGTGAAGCGGCCTTTGATCAGAATCATGCCAACGCTACGCAGGCTGCTGCAGTCGAGCAGCGTCAAGGTGAGGCTCAAAACGCAGCAAGCAGTTCCACGCCTAATCCTGCACCGGAAGCCAATTACGATCTGGTAGCGACGCCGGAAGCCTTGGCGGACTTGGTCGTCAAACTAAAGGCCGCTCCGCTCATCGCCGTTGATACGGAAACGACGGACTTAGACACAAAAATTGCGGACTTGGTGGGCCTGTGTTTATCGATTGAAGCCGAAGCGGGTTATTACCTTCCCATTGGCCACTTGTTCGGACCCAATTTGGCTTTACCACAGGTCGTGGCGGCTTTAAAACCCATTTTCGATGATTCGACCAAGCGTCTGCTTTTTCACAATGCCAAGTATGATCTGCCTGTTTTAGCGCGCCATGGATTATCGCCGAATGGTTTGGAAAAACCAGGAAAACTGGTGGATACAATGGTCGCCGCCTACCTGTCCAATCCGGGAGAGCGCAATCTTTCTTTGGACGATTTGTCGCTGCGGCATTTCAACCACACCATGATCCCCATTGAGGCGCTAATCGGTAAGGCCACGCGTGGCGCTGGAGCCAAAACGCAAAAAAGTTTTGCGGAAGCGCCTGTCGCGGAAGCCTGCCGTTACGGTGCCGAGGACGCGGACATCACGTTCCGATTGTGGCAACATTATGAGCCCGAACTCGCAGAGAAAAATCTAACTCAGCTCTACTTCAATATCGAGATGGTACTGGTGCCGGTTTTAACCGACATGGAAGGCAAGGGGATTACCCTCGATGTCCCAGCCCTCAAAACAATGTCGCTGCAGCTTTCCACCGAGATTACTCGATTGGAAAAAGACATCCACGCCCTAGCGGGTGGTGATTTTAATATCAATTCGCCGATGCAGCTTCAAGAGGTGCTTTTCGAAAAGCTGCATCTTAAAACCGGAAAAAAAACCAAAACCGGTTTTTCCACCGATGCCGATGTGTTGCAAAAGCTGGAAGGTGAACATGAAATCATCGCCAAGCTGCTCGACTACCGTGAGTCCACCAAATTACAGAACACGTATGTGGATGCCTTGCCACAGATGGTCCATCCCAAAACCGGCCGCATCCATACCCATTATTCCCAAGTGATAGCGGCTACGGGACGCTTATCGAGCATCAACCCAAATCTCCAGAATATCCCCATCCGCACCGAACTCGGCCGCGTGATTCGCAAATGCTTTACTGCTTCTTCTCCAGACAAGGTGCTGCTGTGCGCGGACTATTCCCAGATTGAACTGCGACTGTTGGCGCATCTCAGCGGGGATCCGGTATTGCGGGAAGCGTATCAGCAAAATCTAGATATCCATACCCGGACGGCTGCGGCTTTGTATCAGGTGGCGGAAGATAAAGTGACCTCTGATATGCGGCGCAGCGCCAAGGTGGTTAACTTCGGTGTGCTTTACGGCATGGGTGCCACTCGTTTGGCTGCGCAGCTCAAGATTCCCCGGCCCGATGCCGCCTTATTCATAGCCAATTATTTTTCCACCTATGCCAAGGTGGAAGAGTACATTCGAAACACTGTGGACCTAGGGCGTAAGCTCGGGTATGTGGAAACACTAGCGGGACATAGGCGTTACCTGCCTGACCTGCTTTCCGATAACCGTCAGTTCAAAGAGAATGCGGAACGGATTGCCGCCAATACCCCGATTCAAGGCAGCGCTGCGGATTTGATCAAAATTGCCATGATAAAAATCCACCATAAATTGAAGTCTCTGCCATATCCATGCGACATGTTGCTGCAAGTCCATGATGAACTTGTCTTTGAAGTGGCGAAAACCGATATCGAAGCTGTTTCAAAACTGGTCAAGGTGGAAATGGAGAGTGCCATGCAGTTGGAGGTCCCGTTGCTGGTAGAGATCGGAACAGGTCATAACTGGCTGGAGGCGCATAGCTGATGGGGAAGATTATCATTGGCGTGACAGGGAATATCGCTAGCGGCAAATCGGCCACGGCACGGTTGCTTCAGGAAAAAGGCTGTAGTCTTGTGGATGCCGACGTCGTTGCCCATGAATTGTACGGATATGATCATGCGCTGGTGCGCCAGATAGGACAGGAGTTTGGACCGGATGTCGTCTGGTCCAATGGCATGCTTGATCGAAAAAAGCTCGGCAGCCTTGTCTTTGGTCGGCCCGATGCCATGGTGGCATTGAACCGAATTGTGCATCCAGCCTTAATCAATGCTATTCGCGAGCGCATCCGATCTTCGCAGCGGGTGATGAATCGATTGGTTTTGGATGCGGCGTTGATCATCGAGCTCGGCTTTGCCTCTGAAGTGGATTATCTCGTTCTGGTTTCTGCGTCCATTCCTGTGCGTTTGGAAAGATTGCGGGAGCGCAGTGGATTTTCCGAAGAGGAGGCGATGCGGCGTATCGACAGCCAAGTTCCTGAAGAGCTCAAGCTGCAACATGCCGATTTCGTCATCAAGAATGAAACAACCAAGGAATACCTCCAAGAACAGGTCGACGCACTTTGGGATGAGATCCTATCCAGAGAAGCGTATGCCGAGGACAACCCCGAATAGACATCCAATACCCGATAACCTATAACCCCGATAATCGATAACAGGAGTGTCCGATGGATAAAAAGGTAATCGTACTTGCGGCTTTAGCTGCACTAGGAGGCATTGGTCTTGGAGTGCTGCGCGCACCGGCACGAAAGAATGGTGGTGAAAAAGCACAAGATCTTTTCCCTCCGGAAAAATTACTCGGACAGGTTGCCAATACCAATATCAAAGTGGTAGAGGATGGCAAGGACGGGCGACCGGTGTTGGCCATTGCAATTACTCAATTCGGAATCAAACCCGAACAGATTAGCCCTACCGGGTACGGAGCTCTCCACGCCTTGCACCGTCAGTATCCTAAAACCGATTGGGTTTCGGTATTTATCGCTGAGGATTCTGCAATGGCTGATGCCTCCAATTGGGTGGCTGTGGCGGAGCTACGTCTTGGTAAGGTTACCGTAACCGGTGGGATTCCCACTCAAGCTGAATTCGATTCCTTGCGCATTATTGGCCAACCCTTAAAACGGCCGGCACCGGAGGACCTATCGGCTGTCGCGATGGTATTCGATAGTACAGAAGGTCTTACCAGTGAACGCTGGGAGCTTTCCCATACTCTACTTGGAGCCGGTTCGGGGCGGATAGACAAATCCAATTTTCTTGAGTTGGATCTGGAAACTGCGGCGCTGCATTCTGTGGCCAAGGCAGTAGGCAAGGATGCTAAGACACTTGAAGCTACTGTGCAAAATGTCACCCGGTTCTATTGGATGAAAGCCGGAGAACCCTTGTGATTTTCCTTTTTGGCAGACTTTTTGGGCTTTTTCACACGTCCTATAAAAGGCGGGAACTTATTTTAGCCCAGCTTGTCTAATGGAAAGTATCCCGCAGGACATCCATCGGCCAGAAGACGACGAGGACCAGGAGTGGGTTCGGGTCTTTCAAGCCGGACGGGAAGAGGGTTTCAATCGCTTGGTGATCAAGCACAAGGACCGTATTTACGGTTTGTGCCTAAGGTTGCTTTCCGATCGGGATCTGGCTGAGGATGCAGCCCAGGAGAGTTTTGTGAAGGTGTATCATGGCCTTAAAGAGTTTCGGATGGAAGCGAAATTCTCTTCCTGGCTTTACCGCATTGCCGTAAACACTTGCAAAAATCACTTGGCATCGAAAGCGTACCGGGACTCACGCGACAATCGCGATTTGGAAGCGGCCGACACGGATGACCTGCTTGCCACACGTGCCCAGAACCCGGCTCAAGTGTTAGAGTCCAAAGGCAAACAGCAGGCGATTGAAACGGCAATTGCGCGATTGCCGGAAGAACAACGTCTCTTGGTGGTGCTTAGGGATGTGGAAGACCGATCCTACGAAGAAATAACCGCCATGACGGGTTTGCCTCTCGGTACGCTCAAGTCCAGGCTCAATCGGGGCCGAGGTCAGTTGCAGGAATGGTTACGGGAGTTATGGTAAATGGCTGAACGACTCGATCACTTAAGCGGCGATACCCTTTGCGAATATGCCGAAGGTCTGCTAGATTCGGCGGCACGCTCTATGGCGGATAGGCATTTGCAATCTTGCGAGAAGTGCCGTCAGGAACTTCGGGTGGTACAAGCGTACTTCACCGATATGGCAGCTTTGGAACCCGTTCGGGCCCCGGCCGACTTCTTGACCAAAGTCCGAGCCCGGGTGGAACGGCCGACACCTCTGAAAACCTTTTGGAACCGTCTATCAAATCCCTGGCGCCTTATTCCGGCACAACTTGCCTTGCTTACTTTGCTTGGCATCACCATTTTAACTGTTTATCTGCAGCAAACGGGCGGACTCTCTAAAAACGATACACCCTATACCGAGCCTCGATCTCCGGCCGCTTCCCTGAATGCACCGGCCTCGGCCCCTGCCCCTGCCCCTGCCCAAAAACCCATCCAAAAGTTATCGGATACACAGACATCCAATGCCAAGGAGGAACTTTACACTGACGACAGGATATCCACCTCCCAATCGGAACGAAAACAGATTGCCAAATTGGAATTGCAAAAACGCAAAACGAATTTGGAACCGGCTGCGCCTAAGGAAATGGTGGCGGGTTCATCCTCAGAATCCTTAATGGGATCTGCAACTGGGGCCTTGGGAAGAGGTCGGGCCTTGACTAAATCAGAGGCTCCGGCTTCTGAGGCTGAACCCGCCGCCCTATTCTTGGATTATAGTCTGCGATTGGCAGTGGGTAAAGATTCAGCCGCCTTTTGGATGGGTTTACAAGCCATGGGAGCGAAAGTATTACGGGACGAGCATCAAAATGCGTCCCAGGGTCATAGCTATACCGTCTCACTTCCAGCTGCCATGCAAAAGGATCTTCAAGCGTACCTGACGCGCTACGGTAGCGTAGAAAGCCGGAAAAGCATTTTATCTAGCCCTGACGTCGGCGAAATCCGTTTCCGATTAAGTGTTATTCTGCCCTATTAGACCAGAATCAGGCCTTTTCAGATAATTTTAATTTCCTGGGAACTTTTTCGGATTGTTCCGGTCTTAAGCATACCAGCCCAAGAGCTGGCCACCTTAAACCCCAGGAGAATCCGATGCGTCAACCCTTTAAGTACACGCTGTCCGCCTTAACCTTAAGCCTGATATGCGCCGCCTGTTCCATAAAGAAATCCGAAGTAGGTTCCCAAGCCCAAGTCCCAGAGGAATCGACCTTGGCCAAAGAAGCGGAAGCAAATGATGTCGAACGCTTCAATATGACTCTAGATGACAAATCGAATCGGGGTATAACCACAATTTCTGGTCAAGTCAATGCGCCCATAAGGAGTAAATTAACGGACCGTCTCTATCCTCAAACTCTGGCCTCGGTTTCCCCAGAGAAAAAAGCGGAAGCTCAGGCTAATGTCTATAAGTACAAAGAGGGATCCGCAGCTGGGGCCATACCCACCGCCAAGGTTTCGGCCCTGTCAGCAGCACCTTCACGCGAGGCGAATCGTTCATACCGGGCCTTGAGCCGTGAGAATCACTCGATGGACAAGATGTATCGGGCCGAATACGATGGTGCTGAAGAGTATGCGTCCCTTTATGAAAACTCGTTCATGGATGCCCGCACCAGCCCGCTCTCCACCTTCTCAATCGATGTGGATGGAGCCTCGTATTCCAACACACGGCGCTTTCTGCAAGAAGGCCAGTTGCCCCCCACCGATGCCGTGCGCATCGAGGAGTTCATCAATTATTTCAGTTACGATTACCCCCAGCCCACCGGATCGGATCCCTTTTCGATCATCACGGAGGTGGCGACTACGCCTTGGAATCCCGAAACCAAACTTGTGCATATTGGTTTACAGGGCCGCCGCACGGACTCCGAAAAACTACCACCAAGTAATCTGGTATTTCTCATTGATGTTTCCGGCTCCATGTCATCGGAAGACAAATTGCCCCTGCTCAAAAACGGATTCGACATGCTTATCGATCAAATGCGCCCTCAGGACAAGGTATCCATCGTCGTTTATGCAGGGGCTGCTGGCATGGTATTGCCCCCAACTTCCGGCAACGACAAAGAAACCATTCGCGAAGCACTCTCCCGCTTGAGCGCGGGCGGATCGACAGCCGGAGGTGCCGGGCTGATGTTGGCCTATCAAGCGGCCCAACAGAGCTTCATCCGGGGCGGAAGCAATCGTGTGATATTAGCCACCGACGGTGACTTCAACGTGGGCGTTTCCAGCGACCAGGAACTGATTCGGCTAATTGAGGAAAAGCGCAAAAGCGGAGTCTTCCTTTCCGTGCTAGGTTTCGGTACCGGCAATATCAAGGATGCCAAGATGGAACAGCTTGCGGACAAGGGCAATGGCAATTACTTCTATATCGACAATATCAATGAGGCCAGAAAAGTGCTTGTGGAAAAAATGGCCGGCACGCTTTTCACCATTGCCAAGGATGTGAAACTGCAAATTGAATTCAATCCCGCCCAAGTCAAATCCTATCGGTTGATCGGCTATGAAAATCGGGTGCTGGCGGCGGAAGATTTCAATAACGACAAAAAGGATGCCGGAGAGTTAGGTTCAGGCAGCAATGTCACTGCGCTTTATGAAATCGTCACCGTACATCCATCCCGGCCAAGCGTTGACCCGCTCAAATATCAGAAAGATGGCTCGCATCATGGCTGGAACTGGGGATTTGGCGGCACTGATGAAGGTGGCGAATTGCTGACGGTAAAATTCCGCTACAAGCAGCCTACCGGCTCAACCAGTAAATTGCTGACTCGTACGCTTTGCGACAAGTCCGTCGCCTGGCAGGACGCTTCTCAGAATTTCCGTTTCTCAGCAGCCGCAGCCGGTTTTGGCTTGGTCCTGCGCGGTTCCCAGTATCGCGGAAACCTGGATTTGGATAAAGTCGCGAGTATGGCGCGGGGCGCTCGGGGACGCGATATCGATGGTCATCGAGCCGAGTTTTTGAATCTGGTGGAAACTGCCAAGTCGCTGGGCGGGTATAGCCGCGTGGATTCCAGACAGGACCAGGAGTAACCTTCAAGGTACATAAAGGACTTCGGGCTTACCAAAGTCCGAAGTCTCGATTATTTTAGAGATATGTTGCACTATTTTAATTTACCAGGCTATGGCGGGTCCGGTCCCAAGCATTGGCAAACCCTGTGGGAAAAAATGGACCCGACTTTCGAACGCGTGGAACAGCAAAACTGGAAACACCCTGTGTGCTCGGAATGGGTCGCAACCTTGGATGCAAAAGTCACCGCGTCCGCTGGTCCAATTATTCTGGTGGCCCACAGCCTGGCTTGCCTGCTCGTGGCCCACTGGGCGGTAGTGGCATCACCCGGGAACGTGGCGAAGGTGACAGGTGCGTTCCTGGTCGGCTTTCCGGATACGGGGAGCTCGGTTTTTCCAGAGGCCGCATTAGATTTCGCTCCACTGCCGCTTAACCCGCTTCCTTTCCCCAGTCTTATTGTAGCTAGTACCGATGACCCTTATGGCACTCCCGAATTCGCGAGGCAATGTGCTCGGGCCTTTGGCGGTGGAATCGTTATACTAGGCGCCCGGGGCCATATTAACGGGGATAGCGGTTTGGGCACTTGGGAAGAGGGCAGAAAGTTATTGGATGCCTTTACGCTCTTTTAGAATGCCTTTACACTCCTATAGTTTGAGAGAACCGGGCATAGGCACTATATTTAGCCCATTGGTCGTTTAGCTCAGTTGGTTAGAGTACATCGTTCACATCGATGGGGTCGAAGGTTCAAATCCTTCAACGACCACCAAATCCCCTCACATACATCTCGAGCGCCCCTTTTATCCCGCATGTGATATACATCACTGCATAACGACTCCTTTTTGCTTCTCCCTGTGATGTGCCTCACTGAATCCAATTGGTTTGCATGCTAGTTTATTCTTCAGCAAACGGATGAAATCGAAATCCGGTAGCACAGACAACCATAAATTGAACGCAGGAGAACTACCATGATTCAGTCTAATCCCACCACTACTTCCACCAGCACTTTCAATACCACCACCACCACCGCCGCCGCCGCCGCTATGATCGCCGCCACTAACACAGCGGATTCTTCCTTGGAGCGCAAGCTTACCATCCTGCGTCGCGCGGATTTGTTTTCTGCTTTGGCGGATCCGGTGCTCCGTCGTATGGCCGGAACCTTGACGGAAAGAGCGTATACTGGCGGGGCGACAATCATGCGGGCGGAGGAACCTGGCAATGGACATTTTTACATCGTGGCTGAAGGCGAAGTGGCCGTGGTGCTGCAAACAGCGGATGGAAAGGAAACAGTATTAGCAACGTTACTGCCTGGTGAATTCTTTGGTGAGATGTCCATTCTGGATGAAGCGCCCAGAGCGGCGACAGCCAGAGCTGTCAAGCCTGCGCGGGTTATGGTATTGCGCCGGGAAGATTTCAAACGGTACTTGCATGAATGTCCAGACCTGGCCTATGCGCTGCTGACGGAAATGAACCGGCGCTTGCGCCAAAGCAATCGTAAGGTGGCGGGCCTTTCCTATCAATCCATGCAAGCTCGGGTGGCTGCGATGCTGATGCGTCTGACCGAGGACCGGGGCGTACGGCAAAAAGAAGCCGGCTTAATTCGTGTACTGATCCGCAACCGACCCACGCAGCAGTTTTTAGCGGAAATGGCCGGCACGACACGGGAATCAGTATCGCGCACTTTGGCCGCGTGGGGCCGTCAAGGCTTGGTGCGGGCCCGGGGACGCGATTTGTTCATTTTGGAAGAAGAACAAATCAAGGCGATGGCGAGCTAGCTTGCCACAAGAACAAAGTCAAAGTCAAAGTCAAAGGAACACGCTGTCACTCACAGCGGAATTTAGAGCTGCCCTCGGGAATTTGTTCGGGGTACTTTCCGTCAAAACACGCGGAGCAATAGTTTCCTGCTCCGCCCGGTGCTACGCCAAGCAGTCCTTTGATGCTTAAGTATTCCAAGCTGTCCGCGCCCAGTAACTTGCGGGTTTCCTCTTGGGTCAAATTGCTGGCGATGAGTTCGGTTTTGGAGGGAAAGTCCATCCCGTAAAAGCAAGGATTGCGCACTGGAGGCGAACTGATACGGATATGTACTTCCTTGGCCCCCGCATCTCGCAGCATTTTAGTCAGGAATTTAAGTGTTGTACCCCGGACAATGGAATCATCCACCATGACCACTCGTTTGCCCTTGAGCACGCCGACAATAGTATTGAACTTGAGCCGAACCTTTTGCTCGCGCACATTCTGGGACGGATCGATAAACGTACGGCCAACATAATGATTGCGCAGCAATCCGATGTCAAAGGAAATACCCGCTTCTTGCGCATAGCCAAGCGCGGCGGTATTGCTGGAGTCCGGAACGGAAATGACCACATCCGCTTTTACGGGATGCTCTTTGGCCAGCGCCTTGCCGATGCGTCGACGGATTTTGTCGCAGCTTTCCTCAAAGATGCGCGAGTCCGGACGCGCGAAGTAGACGAATTCAAAAATGCAGTGGGCCCGATGGGGCTTGGCTGTAAAGGTTACCGACTCAATGCCATTGTTGTTGATGGCGCACAATTCACCGGGTTTGATGTCGCGTACATAGCTGGCTCCGAGCAAATCCAGGGCACAGGTTTCTGATGCAACAACCCAGGCTTTGTCCAATCGGCCCAGGCATAATGGCCGGATACCGAAGCCGTCACGCGCCACGTACATTTCATTCTTGGTCAAAAAAACCAGGCAGAAAGATCCAGTGAGCTGTGCCAAGGTTTCCGAAATGGCATCGATCAAGGTTGCTTGCTTTGATCGGGCAATCAAATGAAGGATGATTTCCGTGTCCGATGTGCTCTGAAAGATATGACCGTCTTCTTCCATTTGTTTTCGGATATCTGGGGCATTGACGATATTGCCGTTGTGGGCCACGGCAATGGGGCCTCGCTTAGTGGAAACCAACATGGGCTGGGCATTGCTGAGATTGGAATTACCGGATGTCGAATACCTAACATGACCGATGGAAGCGATGCCGACCATGGAGGCAATTTCCTTTTCCTCCCGATTGAGCTCGGTGACGAGGCCCATGCGTTTCAAGAGGTGGATGTTCTCGCCATTGGCGGTAGCCACGCCAACGCTTTCTTGGCCGCGATGTTGAAGGGAATAAAGACCCATGACTACGCGTCGGGTCACCTCGGGTCCATCGAAAACCCCCATGATTCCACATTCATCGTTAATCCGCTCCAAAAGGCCGCCTCGGTTGATGGGACCGGAAATATAGAACTTGAGGGCAAATCGTATGCATATTAGGGCTTTTGTAGGTCACGGTAAATTAACCCTAAAATGTCGATTTGGGACGATTGGGCTGGAAACGGGCTTCGCCCTGCCTCTATACTGTCGATAAGGTAAAAGAATGCTGTCGCAAAGTTCATTTTCAGAGATTGGCCGAATCGTTGCCGTTGGCGATTTGCACGGGAATTATGGTGGATTTCGCAAAATCCTACTCGATACCGGGCTCATTGATAGACGTGGGCATTGGAAGGCCAAGGACACCCATCTGGTTCAGCTCGGAGACATTCTCGGCCGAGGTGGAGAGCCTGGTAAAATTTTCAAATTGCTGCGCCGTTTGGAAGTGGAAGCTCCCGGATACAATTCGCGCGTGCACGTCCTTTTGGGGAATCACGAGGCCATGTCGATGAGCGGGCTGCTCATCTATAATACGTTGGAAGAGTTTCAAGATTTGGCGGAACAGGAATTTACGGATCCCTTGGAGACCATACATGGCAGCTCCAATGGACGCGATGCTGCAAGCCCGGTGCGGACCCAATCCATTCCATCACGCGATTGGTCCCCAGTACCCGATGCCAAAACAGACAAGCGCATGGATATGCTCGGGTGTCGGGAGTTTCGAGCCAGCCTTTCACCGTGGGGCAAAGTAGGCAAATGGTTGGCAACGCATGATTCTGCGGTGGTCCTCAACGGATCCCTTTTTGTGCATGGCGGCTTGAACCAAGCCCATGGCTGTCAGCCGCTTGACGATCTCAATAGGCAGGTGCGCTTAGAGTTGAACCGTTTTCTTCCACCGGATGCCGGAAAGGATCTGACGCACATGAAAGACGGGCCGCAGTGGAACCGTGAATTCACCTTGCGCCCCAATGAAAAAAAGGGCCGGGAACTGGATCAAGTTTTGGATTACCATCACTGCCAACGCATGGTAGTTGGGCACACGCCAACCTCTTGCATTAAACCGTCTCAAGGTGGCCGGATTGTCCCGTTGTATGATGAAAAGCTGCTTTGCATCGATACGGGAATAGGAAAATCCTATGGAGAAAATTTAAGCGCACTGACCATTGAAAACGGTAGTGTATCGCCCCAGTATCTTTGAATAGCCGAGCAAGCTCAAGCCCGGCCTGATGTAGCGATTTCCGAAGAGCGAATGCTCCATAGGAATCGGCGAAAAGATGGGGGCGCTTCTACTTTGTTCCTATTGCTAACTTCCCCAAAATGGAGTAGCTTTTTTGAAAGCTAAAGGGGCAAAAGGATAGGTTTCACTGCCATTTATCAAGGAGCCACGCTTATGTCATCTGTTGGGAAGTACGCAAAGAACAAGTCGTTGTCGAAATCTATTACGCCGGGTCGCACCAAAACGCGCCCTACTAATTTGCGATTTCGACAGGATACTCCTGGCCGGATTCTGATTGAAGCCCGGCAAAGGTATGCCTCCTACCTCGTAGAGGATGACGCATTAGTGGATTGGCATACGACGGACCTTCATAAAAAGATAGCGGCTTCATTGACGCCCGGTGATTGGCTGTGTCACTTGCGGGAAGCGAATGGTTTGACTCAGGAAGTCCTCGGACAAAAATTGGGTAATGTCAGTGGTAGTCGAATCTCAGACTGGGAGGCGAATAGACGCGCAGTGAGTAAAGCGATGGCCAAAAAACTATCGTCAATTTTTAGCGTTTCACCTGATCGGTTTATTTAGTCGATTAGCTAAGGATATGTATTATGTTTGCAGCACTTCGACCGATTGCCATCAAGGATCGGTCTGCCATGCTTTTCCTCGTGTATCCCATGCTGCCGTAGTCCTGGCGGCTCGTGTTGGTTGGCTACTTGTTTGGGTCGGGGAAGCGGGTGTTCGACTCTAAAGTGCCGGTCAGCCTGGTGGAGCTAGATCGGATCGATTACTATACCCAGTTCCCCGCATACGAGGGGATGAACCGCAAATTCAATTTCCCAGAAATAAAGTCCTGATAAGACGCGACTTGCCGTCGTCCAAGATTAGGAAATGGAGACCGGAACTGAAGCTACTTGTATTCACTAAAAAAGTTTCAGTTCCGATATCCGTTTTTAGATAGTTCAGCTTTCCGCTGGCATCCTGGATGGATACCCGCAAAGATTTAACGGCAAAGTTACCTGTTGAGACGGTCCACTCCATTGCGCGCCCATCCTGGTGCACTGTAGCCCAGCCGCCAGCGGAAACAGCGCTTTGGCTTTGTACAAGGGTGCTTTTGCTGGGTTGAGCAACCAGAAGTGTACTTGCGAGAGCGTTTACGTACCAAATTCTTCCGTCAGGACCAATCGATATACCTGTAATGCCTTTTGAGCCAGTCGAAATTCGGGCCAATTCTTTGGCGGGAAGCGTTGTAACGTCGAAAAAAATGATTTCTCCAGTGGAATATTCCGAAACAATTAAGGTGTTGTTGAGTATGTCAATTCCTGAAGGCTGGGATAACTTTTTATCAGTAACTATTTCCCAGGTGGCTCCGGACATGTTTACGTATTCTTTTACGGTTTCACTTTCCGGATACGTGGGCTTTCCGCCGAGAGTACCGCTGGAAGTATTCAGTCTTAGAATGCGCTTATGTCCCGCATCCACTATATAAAGCCAACCCTTGCCTTTATGCATTACCAAATGGCTGGGAATACTTCGACTCACCACTGCTACAGGAATTTCGGGATACCTCCGAATTATACCGTCACTGTGATCACTCCCACCCGGTAAATGGGGCATTCCAAAATCATACCGCACGATATCCTGGCTGTACGCATCGAAGACCCAATACACATTGGCCTTCTCATGGGCAATGCCCAAGGAATAGGGGCTTGCATGGAGCATGTCGATATGACTACCGTTGCCGGGATTAGGTTTTGCATAAATGGTGCTATCGCTGTTCCATAGGGTTGGACCTGAAAAAACGGCATTCGGGGCAGGTATGGGTATGCTGTCCAAAGTGCCGGAAACGGTTGCGAAGGTTCCGCTGTCGCCGAAGGCCAAGCTGGTAGGCAAAAACATAAAATGCATGGCATTTTCATCCTGCTGATAGCGAGCCTTTTGTCCGGGTTTTCCGGGCGCGAGGATTTTAACAGTCGATCCACCCGAATTGTTCGTCCCCCGGTTTAACACCCAAAGATCCCCATTTCGATCGAAATCCAAATCAGTGGGATTGGCAATTTTTTCTTTTCCGGAAGCTATAGCAACATAGGTGGTTGCAGTTGGATTTGTGACATATTGCGAAAGGATATCCGGAATGAGCGCGTGGCTGCTCAAAAACAACGTGGCTGGAAGGATTGTAATATGGAGAAATTTCATATTCATAATTCATACCTTTAAACGTTTGGACGGTGGCAATACGGATTTATAAACCGTCAAGGCGACTGGCAACAAACGAATTGACCAGGGGCTTACTATATTTCCCCAGGCCCTCACGTGGAGAAATAATATGGTCGCGCCCAACAGTGAATTCGATGATAAAAATCCGCAAGCCATCAATATCGAATTGTCGGAGGCGGCGGCCGAAGGCATTTATTCCAACCTAGTGCTGGTCAGCCATTCCCCATCGGAATTTGTCATCGATTTTGCCCGCCTGCTACCCGGACCGCCCAAGGGCAAGGTGTTCGCCCGCATCATCATGACGCCGATCCATGCCAAATCCTTAATCGCGACTTTACAGGAAAACCTGGGACGCTATGAACGCAGCTTTGGTAATATCATCCCGCCGGCAGGCCCAGGATCTCAGCCTCCAGGCGAGTTCGATCTCTGATTGGCGTAGGCGCACTATCCCATGAAAGTTGTTTGCCTGGATATGGAAGGAGTTTTGACTCCGGAAATTTGGAAGCATGTCGCCAAGCGCGCGCAAATCCCAGGTTTAAACTTAACCACCCAGGACGTCAAAGACTATCGTGAGCTTATGGACAAACGGGTTCAGATATGCCACGACAATAATGTGACGCTCGCGCACATTCAAGGATATATTGCGGAACTGGAAATCTATGAAGGGGCACGAGAATTTTTGGACTGGGTACGCGAGCACTATCAACTTATAATTCTATCCGATACCTTCGCCGAATTTGCCGAACATTTTCTGAAGCTCTTGGGGCGCCCAACTCTTTTTTGTCATAACATTGTTTTTAATGCTTCAGTGGGTCGATTGGAATATTCCCTTAGGCAGGAAAATGCCAAGGCGAAGGCTGTTCAGGCTATTCGTTCCTTAAACATGCGCACCCTTGCTGCTGGTGATTCTTACAACGATATTCACATGCTTAAAGAAGCGGACGTGGCCACCTTTTTCCGAGCGCCGGCGACTATCAATGAAGAATATCCCGATTACGGAAACTTGCAAACCTATGCCGAGCTTAAGGATTTTATTTTGAATGCGCTTTGAGGGCTATTGAAGTGCTGCGTGCACCCACGGAGAAGATTCAGTTTTTTCCACAATGTAAGTTTTAACCCATTTGTATTCTTGTTCATTCAATATTAAATAGACTGACATTATAAAATCTTGTTACTATCTTGCTCACAATTATTGTCTAAGATGATCTCTTTGGTCACCGGGACTAGATGAAACTGTTTTTCCAAAACCGCAATCCGATTTCCATGAAAAGAAGGAAAGAATAAAATGGCCAGATTAAAAATCACTGAAAGCCTAAAACCAAGTGAAATGAAATCGAAAAAACCAAAGCGGAATGGGCAGTATAGATTGGCCAGATTGGCCGTACTACCGTTGTGCATCTTTCTTTTTGCCAAACCCAGCAAAGCTGAAAATCCTAGTACCGATACAACCATAAATGGAAGGCCGAGTTGTCCTGATGCCGAGTTCAATTTTCGGCGGATCACACCAAGAACATTCATTTTGAGTGTGAAGTCCATTCGGGAAAGCTTCTTCGAGATTGGATTCAATGAATTGGATTCTTCAAATGGTGATTCCGGAAAATCTTTCGCGAAATCATTTAGACAATGGGCAAGTCCTGCAGGCGAAAAAGTGGATGTTTTCTTTGAAGATCTTGCGCCGATTATTTCGCGCGGAGGTTATGTGAAAGTCCATTATCATTCCTTGCAATCAGATTGCGACAGTTCCGTCCATAAATTCAAGTTGGTCCGAGTCTTCGATGTCAATGTCCTCCAATTCGACGGTGGGCGCGTATACAGTTTAGAGCACGATGGCAGTTGGCATAATTCCGCTGAATACGGGATACGGGCCTCGTCACAGTGGAATAGCTGGATCGATGGTTTTGCGGATATCCGCTATGCGTCTCTGGGTAGAATCGACACTTCTGGCCATGGCCTTGACTCCTTGAATTCCTTTGTCAAGAATCAAGGGATGGGTACGCAACAATTTCAAAATCCATTTGATAGCAGAGGTGGCGTATTCAGGACTAACCTGTCCTTGCAATTTCATTTCCCTAGAAATGTGCTTAGCTGGCCATCTAATTGGACACCTCTTGCGTCGCTATCGGTAATTGTAGGAGGTGGCGGGACGTCCAATCCTGGCGATGTGCTCAATCAACTGCACCCACGATATTTTATAGGGTTCGGAATGAACGTGGAGGACTACAGTATCGGAGGTGTCAGTGACAATGCGAGTACATCCGGATTTATTCATTTTCTGCTTGTAAAAGACAAATTATGGCGATGGGATGAAACCCAGCCAAGCATAGACACCTCTTTACCGCCAACCGTCGTCCCAAAGCACGAATTCGGTCGATTCGTTGTGGAAGGCCAGCTGGAAATTCCCGGTTTGGGCGGGAAGAATATTAAGCCTGCCTTGGAAGGGTATATCGATACTCCCATTTCTTCCGTAAACGTGTTCGACACCTTTTGGAAAGTCCACGATGGCGCCAACCCCGTTTCAGTTGTCAGTATCAGTGTTCTGTTGCACTTCGATCTGACAGCACTAAAGGCTATTGTCGGCAGGGAATGATATTGGTTATGGTATTCAAATCGGGTCTGCGAACCGTCATGGGTTCTTGGAGTTTGGCAACTATAATTGGTGCATGTGCTTTATCTACACATGGAAATGAGACGGTTCGCCCGGGCTTAAAAGACGTGCTGCCACAAATCTATGTGGCTGCTTTGAAAGCGGACTCAGCTTATATGGAGCAGCCTTGCGAAGGAAGCGATTCGTCCCAGTGTAGGGTCATCCCGTTTCATTATAGGGGCGATATTCTTTTCAAAGGGGAAAGACAAGCGGTCTTGCAAACGGATCCTGATAGTTTGGTGCAGTGGCTTTCTATCCAAGGAACGGATGGCCTGGTCGATGGTGTAGTGGATGTGGACATTGGGCTGGTGTATGTGGAAGCGCTGGGAATGGAGGTTCATAAGGGCTTCTATGCAGCCACCGAGGCCTTATACAAAAATCTTTTACCTCATTTGCGGAAAGATTGCCGTATCCGAATTGCCGGACACAGTCTTGGTGGAGCGATGTCCATTTTAATGGCCAACCTGCTTGTCACGGATTATCGGGTGGAGAGCTGCATCACCTTTGGTCAACCAAAAGTCACAAATGAATCTGGTAGCCAAGTCGCGGCCAAACGACTCAAAGACAAAAATGTCAGGTATATCCGCGTTGTCGATGAACTCGACATTGTACCCAAGGTTCCGCCGATCGACTTAAGAATTTTTAAGCGCCTCTTTGCTTCTGTCTATTTCCATTTCGGTGACGAATTGCATCTTGGAGATAGCAGAGTTGGCCTCGTTTCAACCACTTTCCAAACAAAGAACTGGTTGCAATCTACTCTAGCGGCAATTCCCCGGACGTGCCGGCTCATAGCGATGGAATGTCGTCAGGATAAATCCTGGCGAACAATAAAGAATTTTGCAAAGGCTAATATCATCGATCATTTTATGGTCAATTATATTGGACGATTGGAGACATTGATCGGGCAAAACGCTATTGTATTTACCCCGTATGCTAAACTCAAAAGACTCTGTCCGGAGTACCCGCTCAAATCACTCAAGACCTGTCTCCAAACCTGTTTCCAGCCTGTATTCCAAATGCGTCAATTGAGAAAGAACGAATATTCTATTTCTCTTGAATCGGAATGTCGGGAACAAGTAGAGCTCCAAGTGTGGAGCTTGAGTACCGATGGAGCCAATCCAGCACCAATTCTAAGTACGGTTACAGCGACTGCGGATTCCAATGCTCCGAAAACGCGTTTGGCCCTATCTCCCAATCAGGCCATCCAAGCTTCAGGTGGCTGGGTGAGGTTGGAGTATCATACTGTCGATTCTACATGCACTTCGCCGGTGTATGGACGGCAATATCTACGGGCAGCAAAAACCAATAGTGTGATCTTTAGGGTGGGAGCCATGGATGATGCGACTCCAAGATGGACCCCGACTTTGGAATGGAACCTGATTGTCAGTTCGTTTTGGTTAACCTGGTTGGAAGGGACCGCAGAGTTTGGGTTGACTGCGCTCAGGCCTATAGATAATGGAGGTTGGAGGGACGTGATCCGAAATGGATCCGGCCAATTCGATCCCTTCCATGACCAGGGTAGTCTTTTCCAGGCCCGCTTAGCAGCTCATGTGTATCCTGTACCCGCTTCTTTCGTCCCTTCGTTTATCGCTGATTTGGAATGGGCTTCTCAGCCAGGTGGATCGTCACATGGCACTCGTCTATACCCAGGACTGTTTGCCATGACTCAAATGGATATTCCAACTTGGTGCTGGAGGACTGGATGGGGATGGGGTGGTCAGCCGTTGGGTCTGGTCCGCGCGGGATTTGGATACAATAGTCTTTTCGCTTCCTTACCAGCGCCTGGAAAAGGCGATTATCGGGCTGATTGGAGGTTAGAAGTCGAAATAGGGAGATCGCTAGTCAAATCTTTTTACGTCGTCCCAGTGCTGCGTCTGGTTCAAACGACGCCTATTTGGGACAAGCAAGTGGGCCCATCCCTGCTGACCTACAGTGCTTTGGTCGACATAGATGTCGGCGCCATGGGCCGTATTTTCGGAATTGGAGAATAAGCCCTATTGTGACACCGTGATTTAAGAATTAAACTTGTTTCTCTGTGCAAGTCAAAAATCGACGCCGTTCATTAAACAGTATTCCATTGGCTCTGGCGTTGACAGTCAGTCTAGCTACTCATTCCATTCAAGCCGACACGCCAGTTTCAGTTCTGGCTTTACAGTGCCGCATCGATACGCCAGGTCGCATCGAAGTGCTGGACGGCATCCGCTATGAATATGTCAACCAAGGGTCGAATACGCCATTGGTTCTGGTGGTACCCGGATTTACCCAGCACAATCGCTCAATGGAATTTTGTATGGTTCGCGATCACTTTCTAAGCAGAGGCCTGTCTGTACTGATTATGAATCCGCCTCAACACGGTGAAGATTTCCATTGGACTGGAAAAATATATTCCTGGGGGGAACAGGAGGCCCGGGATCTAAAAACCTTAACAGACAGCTTGGGTTTGTTCACCAAGCACCCTCAAATCCACGCTCTTGGATTTTCCATCGGCGCAAAAACGGTGATACGCTTTGCATCACTGGAAGGCGTCAAAGGACGCTTAACTTCAGTTATGGCTGTGGCGCCCCCATATAGAGTCAGCGACATCAATTCGCGCCTTTCTGGGGACATGGGCAAGCCTATGGAGAGCTTGATTTCCTCAGGTGCGGCAGTGGATCGAAGTGGGTATGCGCGCATGTTTTACATGGCCGCCTTTGGAATGACGGGGGCGTTGGCATACAATCGAGCCAGCCCTGCCGATGAGATTCTTGCTGTTAAGGATCCCTTGTTGCTTGTACATGGTTCGAATGATTGGTTGATTAAAGCCAACCACTCCTTGCGTCTTTACAATCGTTCCGAACCAGGACAATCCGTTGCCCTAGTGATTCTGGATACGCGTACGCATGCAGAGGATTTGATAAGCAGGGACCGATCCGCAGTTCGGCAAGGATTGTTCGATGTATTGGATCATTGGGTGGGTTTGACTGCTTCCGGACAAGCGGCACTTCCAAAGGATAGTTTGCAATCCAGGCTAAAAATCATGTTGGATTCCATTCCATGGGTAAAGGATAACCGTGTTTCGGCGCAGCAGGTTTCTCTGCTTGACCATCCGACCCTATTTCAATCCGCGGATCGATTGTGGTATACGGCTCCCCAGGATCAGCCTTCGCTGGCCGAGGTACACTATTCACATTCTTTGAATGCGAAGAAGGGTGCCCATTTGCGAATGGATGCGGCGCCTTGGCACCATGACAAGAATTTTCTGAGCGGTCTTGCGGCAGGATTGGATTTGGAAGACAGTGTTGGCAAGGTTCCCAACGGCATTGAAGCAAACCTATCCTATGCGCAAACTTGGGGTTCAGTCTTATTGTTCCGACGCATTGGGTTTTTGACCGGCATTGGAGGAGAATCCCAACGACGTATTCTATCCATGGATTTATGTCTCTACTTACTAAACTTCCAATTGAACTACGGGACTTTTGATACGCAGCGGCGTGACGCGGAGCTGGCGTTCAGCCTACCTTTAATCAGTGATGCAGCCGCCTCGTATTTTTTGGGAGTGGGCTACAGTGCTTTTTTGACAGGATCAGTGAAGGGCTACCAGCGGGATACTTTTCACTCTTTTTTAGTATGGGGCCCTAAACGCCAAATTTTTGGAACACGGATTCGGTTTAATCTACAATACCAGCAAGAAGGACCTTTGTCCGCAGGATGGACCCCAACCTTTTCAGCTGGCGCTTCCCTGTCTCTATTTGAATAACGATTTAGAATAGTGGGCCCCATTTTGGGATTGTTTATTGTGCTTGCATTTGAATATGAATATTCGTATATTCTAATATATGAAATCAAAAGAGTTGACTTTACTCGTTAAAAATGCCGAAGCCGCTTCTGATGGCTTGAAATCATTGGCGCATCCAACCCGGCTTCTGGCAGTCTGTTTTATCGGTTCAGGGGAAAAAATGGTGGGTGAGTTGGAGGTTTTCTTGGGCACATCCCAAAGCAACGTTTCCCAGCATCTTGCCAAATTGCGTGACAAGGGCATCTTAGCCACCCGCAAAGAAGGCAACCAAGTGTTTTACCGGCTCAAGGACAAAAAAGTCCTCAACCTTATCAGTGCTTTGCAATCCCTGTATTGTAGTTGAATTTTCTTGTGAGGCTTAAGGGAAAACGGAAGCATGCACTTTGAACTTGGATTTGTATTGGCCGGCCTTGCAGGCCTTAGTCTGGGCTTAGTTGGAGGCGGGGGGGCCTTGCTCACGGTTCCAATTTTGGTATATGGTTTTCAGGTATCGGCTGTTCTAGGCACGGCCTATTCATTATTCATCGTTGGGGTTACAAGTTTTGTTGGCGCGATAATGGCCTTACGCAGTAAGCATGTGGTCTTCCGGGTGGTGCTTATGTTTGCCCCGCCTGCTTTTCTCGGCATATTTCTGTCCAGAAATTTTATTCTTCACGAAATCCCTGCAAGGACAAGCATAGGAAACCACTTCTCCCAATCCCGTGAAGGCTTGCTGATGTGTGCGTTCGGATTGGTGATGGTTTTGGCCGCAGTACTAACGTTACGGAAACCTGTAAAAAACCCACCAGCCGCGCAATTAGAATTAAGCGTTTCCAACTTGGTAATCTTGGGATTTACCGTAGGAATTCTAACTGGGCTTTTTGGAGCGGGGGGTGGATTCCTGATAGTTCCGGCTTTGCTTTTCTTTGCCGCCTTGCCAATGGAAAACGCCATTGGTACATCTTTAGCAATCATAGCGATCGATGCATGGTTCGGGCTTGCCAGCGACTTGGGTCATTATCAGGGTTGGGATTGGAATTTCGTTTTTTACTTCAGTGGATTTTCATTGGCAGGCGTGATGATTGGACAATATTTCAGCAGTCGGATAAGGGGCACCCATCTTAAGACCGTATTTGCCTGGCTGACCATGCTCTTAGGGTTGGGACTTTTCATAAAAGAATTTGTGCAAGGAATAGTATGATTCTCAAAAAGTTTTATTTGAAATGTCTTTCCCATGGCTCCTATTTCTTGGCCGATGAAGCATCGCGTGAGGCAGCCATCATTGATCCTCAAAGAGATGTGGAACAATATTTATCCATCCTGACGGAAGAGGGTTACCGGCTGAAATACATCTTGGAAACCCATGTGCATGCGGATTTCGTATCCGGGCATTGGGATTTGGCAGCGCAAACAGGCGCCAAAGTGGTATTTGGAGCAAAGGCTTTAGCGAAAAAACCATTTTTAAAAGTTCACGACGGTGATGAGCTTAAATTGGGCGCAGCGATTTCGATCCATGTTCTGGAAACACCGGGCCATACTCCGGAAAGTGTATGTTACCTAGTCCATGATTTGAACGCCCCAGACTCCGTGCCCATTTTATTTTCCGGCGATACTCTATTTGTCGGAGACGTGGGCAGGCCGGATCTGCTGGGAACTAAAATGCCCGCATCGGAGCTAGCCCTGTTGCTCTATAACTCCCTTGAATATAAAATCAAGACGCTGCCTGATAAGACCCGTGTTTATCCCGCCCATGGGGCGGGATCGGCATGTGGAAAAAAAATCGGGGATGCTGATTTCACGACGATTGGAGCCGAGAAAAAAAATAATTATGCCCTGCAAGCCAAGGATCAGGAAACCTTTATCCACCTTGTCACTTCGGATCTTCCTGCTGCTCCTGGATATTTTACGGAAGACGTCAGGCTTAATTTGGAAGGCGTGCGTTCCTTGAAGGATGTCGTTCTGGAATTAAGAGCATTATCTATAGCGGAAGTGCGGTCGGCGCTGTTGGAAGGCTCAATGGTGCTGGATACCCGTTCGGCGGATGAATATTCATCCGGCTCCATTCCCAATGCAATCAATATTGGACTGGAAGGACAGTTTTCACCTTGGCTCGGGACGCTTTTTCCGCCTGACGTTTCCATCGTATTGCTTTGCGAGGCCGGTACGGAAGAAGAAGCGGCAATTCGGTGTGGTCGTATCGGTTATGAAAATATTGTGGGCTTTGTGGCAGGCGGTTTCGAGTCCTGGAAAAATCAAGGAGAACCGGTCGAGAAATTTATTCGCCTAAGCCCATCGGAATGGAGCGGATTGGATTTACGTCAACCAGAATTATCCACGAATAAAAATCTGCTGCCAGGTGAAGAGGTTCCCATCTTGCTTGATGTTCGCAATCCTTCGGAAACCGAAAAAGGTGTGATTCCTGGTGCCACAATTATTCCTCTTAATCGGCTGAATCTTGACATGGACACATTGGATCGAAATAGACCGATACGTATTTATTGCGGAAGCGGTTACCGTTCTTCCATCGCGGCGAGCATTTTGCGTTACAGGGGCTACAAAAATGTACAGGATTTATCCGGAGGAATGAATGCCTATGGCAGGGCGGGTTTGCCAGTACATTGTTTTTCGGAAGCTGAATCGCATAAAATGTCGTAAACGCTTGAACAACCCATAAAAAGGAGAATTATATGATAAAGAATATCGCCACCTTCGACCGCATTGGTAGAGTGGCTTTCGGATTAATAGTATTGGCGATGTTCCTACTAGGCAAAATCAGTGGAGTCTTGGCAATTAGCCTGGGGGCTTTGAGTTTAATTTTTTTAGGGACCAGCCTGCTTGGCTTCTGTCCCATTTATAAACTGCTTGGAATCTCAACCTGTAAAGTGAAGGAATAACCGAGATGTTCACGTTTATTAAAAATGCATTGGGATTGGGAGAAAGGATTGACTTTGCCGCTTTGGTTCAAGATGGTGCCCAAATTGTGGATGTCCGGACCAAGGATGAATTTCAAGGTGGACATATAAATGGATCGGTGAATATTCCTCTCCAAGTTCTGACGCATAAACTGTCCAGCATTCGTAAAGACAAAACAGTCATTGTCTGTTGTGCCAGCGGAGCGCGAAGCGCCAGTGCGAAAGGGATTTTGACATCCAGTGGATTTTCGGATGTGCACAATGGTGGCGGATGGCGAGGTTTGCGGGGGAAGTTGATCCGTTAGTCAAAACAGGAAATATCATGTCTCGATCACAACGCCTGTTGGAAATATTGGAAATTTTAAGACGCAATCGGTATCCGATAACGGGCGCCGCACTGGCGGAAAAGCTTGGCATCAGTCCGCGTTCCCTGTACAGAGACATCGTTACTCTACAGGCGCAAGGCGCATCAATCGAAGGTGCCGTCGGTCTAGGCTACATTTTGAAACCCGGTTTCACCTTGCCTCCTTTGATGTTTCAGCCCGATGAAATTGAGGCTCTGGTGCTTGGGGCTCGCTGGGTTGCGGAGCGGACAGACGATGTCCTGGGAGCGGCCGCAGAAAATGCCATAGCCAAAATTGCAGCCGTACTTCCGCCGCATTTGCGTGTAGAATTGGATGACAATACGCTCATGATACCTCCTGGAGCGCTCAAGGCTTCGGAAGGAAAGAATATTCCTGCACTGCGAAAAGCCATTCGCGATCAGAAAAAAGTGAAGCTTGTTTATCGAGACGGCAAAGACCAAGGAACCTCCCGTATCGTTTGGCCGTTTGCTCTGGCTTTCTTTGACACCTCTCGGGTGGTCGTCACCTGGTGCGAGATGCGGGAGGGATTCCGGAATTTCCGTACGGATCGCATCGAAAGCGCAGAGGTACTAGGCAAGGTTTATCCGCGGAAACGCCAGGTGCTGCTGGAAGAATGGCGCATTCAGGAAGGGATTCCTCCTCTTTAGGCGAAGTGAATGGGTTCGCAAACCCTACTGACAGAATCTGTCATTCGCACGTTCTATCCTTATCTCCATAGGCAGCAATTTCGCGCCTGTTTGAAAAGGAAATCCAAAATGTTCTCACCTGAAATGATCATTCTTTATGTGGAAAATGTCGCTACCAGCATTCGTTTTTACGATGGACTGATCGGCAAACCACCTGTGGAAGCTTCCGCCAATTTTGCCATGTATGCGTTTGAAAATGGCATCACTTTGGGGCTATGGGTTGGGCATGATGTGAGACCAGTGCCTAAAAATGCTGGAGGAGGATCGGAAATCGGATTCACGCTTAAAGACAAAAATGCCGTGGACGGAAAATTCAAAGAGTGGAAGGATAAGGGATACTCGATGGCACAAGAACCGACTCAAATGGATTTCGGATATACCTTCACGGCCTTGGATCCGGATGGACATCGGCTTCGAGTATTTTCTCCTTCAGCCAGCCCCGTATAAACGCAAGCTCCTCTGGCAAAATGGTGTGGTCCTTGGCATAGGTTTTAAAAGTCAAGCTGATGCCCTGCGCAACGAGAAAATCGCATTGGGATTTGGTGTTGGAATAGGGCAACAAGGGATCGGTTAACCCGTGAGTGACTAGGAAGTGTTGCTGTTTTGCCACCGAGGAGAATGCCGATGGGTATTCTTCCTCAAATGCAAGCCATCCAGAAACCCCACATACACCACCCAAAACGAGATCGCAGCGCAGTCCGGCATCCAAGGCCATCAGGCAGCCTTGACTGAATCCGAAAAGCAGGATGTTGCCGGGTTGTATCCCTTGGTCCACCATTTCTTGAATGAGCCCACGGATACGTATTCGGCTGCGCTCGATTCCCGCTTTAGCTTTTTCCATAAATGCGCCGCCACCGGTAAAATCAAACCAGCTGTAGCCGCCGTAATAGTCGTCGGGTGCATTCACCAGCAAATACGATAAGGTGTCAAGTTGAAGCTGTGGCGGCATCCATGTGAAGCCATGCAGCGAATCGCCCAAACCATGGAAGACCAGTAGCACTTTTTCCTCTGGTCCCGGAACCTTAGCTGGAATGTATTTGGATTGGAAGAGGCTGGTTTTTAGCATTTTTATTCCATCAAAGAGGCTTTCCCAAAAAGGTAGCAACAACTATTTTCCTGCCTACCTTAGGGAATGGGAGATTCAATGGCGACTATAGACACATCCGCAACTCTTGGCTTCATAGGTCTTGGCGTAATGGGCGCTTCCATGGCCAAGCGATTGCTAGCCGCTGGATTCCCGCTGCGCGTGCACACTCGAACGGCCGCTAAAGCCCAGTCTATCCTAGCCGAGGGCGGTCAGTGGATCTCCAACCCAAAAGAATTGGCTAAGGGATGCCGCGCCATCATCACCATGCTCGGTTATCCGGAAGAGGTGGAAGAACTGTATTTTGGTACGGGTGGATTGCTGGCGAGTGCGGCTCCGGGAACTTTGCTCATAGATATGACCACTTCACAACCTAAATTGGCCAGGCGTATTTTTGAGGAAGGCGATCGTCGTGGCCTACAAATACTGGATGCACCTGTGTCTGGCGGGGATATTGGCGCACGCGAAGGTCGTCTCAGCATTATGGTGGGGGGAGACAAACAAGCCTTTGAAGACGCGCAGTCCATATTTTCCGTCCTAGGCGCACGCATTGTCCTACAAGGAGGTGCAGGTAGTGGGCAACGGGTAAAGCTGTGCAATCAGATTGCCGTATTCGGTAACACGCTTGGTACCTGCGAGGCCATGGCTTTTGCCGTTAAGGCCGGTCTCGATCCCGTCAAGGTACTGGAATCCATTGGGGCGGGGGCTGCATCGAGTTGGGCGCTTGCGAATTTGGCTCCTCGCATTCTCGCCGGGGATTTTGCGCCGGGATTCTTTGTAAGGCATTTTTTAAAAGACATCGGTTTGGCGATTGAAGAAGCCCAGGCATTGGGTCTAGATACGCCTGCCTTGAAACTCGCACAGGAATTATACGGCAAACTGGTTCGAGATGGGCTCGGGGATCGAGGTACCCAAGCCCTTTATCTGTTGCTTAACCCTGCTGCTTAATGAGCCGCTTAATAAGCCTCTTAACGGGCGGCTTGCAATCGGGCGATTCGCTCCTCAAGCGGCGGATGCGTCGACATAAGGGCCATGAATCCAGAACGCTTGCCGGAGATTTTCATCGTAGCCAATTTGGCGGATCGCGGATCCTCCACCTCTTGGCGGCCGAAATTTAAGTTTAAGGCTTGCAAGGCGCCGATCATTTTTCCCTTGCCCGCATAGGCGGCACCACCGGCATCTGCCCGGAACTCGCGGTAGCGGGAAAACCAGGCGACCACCAGAAATCCTAAGGGACTTAATATCATTTCCAACATCATGACCACCAGCCAATTGCTGCCGAAGCTGGGTCCGTCTTCGTTGCGTGACCGTTGGCTCAAGGCGAAGGCGATAACCCGTGCCAAGAACATGACAAAGGCATTGATAACACCCTGCAGCAAGGTCATGGTGACCATGTCTCCGTTGGCGACATGCGCTATCTCATGGCCAAGTACCCCTTCGACTTCTTCGCGGCTCATGCGGCGTAGTAGACCACTGGAGACGGCTACGAGTGCGCGGCTTTTTGTCGGGCCGGTAGCGAAGGCATTGATTTCTGGGCTTTCATAAATCCCAACTTGCGGCATGGCAGGGAGTCGGGCCTTTTGCGCCAGCTCATGCACCATTTCCACCAAGTCTCCATGCGGTCCAGGTGCGCGCGGATCGATGACCTTGACACCCATGGCAAACTTCGCCATAATACGCGAAAGGCCAAGGGAAATGAAGGCTCCGCCCATGCCCCAGAAGAGGCAGAAGATAAAAAGGCCTTGGTAGTCCATACCGATACCCTGGGTGTAACGGCCGATGCCGAGCACTTGGAAAAGCACCGTCAAGGTGAGGACAACCAGCAAATTGGTAATGGCAAAAAGGACTAAGCGTCTAAACATGGTATATACTCCTGATGAGAAAGAAAGTACTATTTTGGCCGGTGAAGGGCCATGGGGACTGAGGCAGGCAGGGTTCAGATTGTCCCATTTTGGACAATTGAGACGGGCACTGAATCAAATTGAAACGAGAAAACGAGGAATTCATGATTAGCATCCATATAAAGCAAAACCGGGGCCATCATCCATGTTAGAAATTTGGTCCAATCCCCAAACCTGGATCAGCTTGGTCACGTTGACCCTGCTTGAGATTGTGCTTGGCATCGACAATATTGTTTTCATAACCATCCTGTCTGGAAAGCTGCCTGAAGCCGAGCAACCTAAAGCCCGCAAACTGGGACTTGCCGCTGCTTTGATTACCCGCCTCCTTCTGCTTTTCAGTCTTTCCGTGATTGTGAAGCTCACGGCGCCGCTTTTCACTATCCTAAACCACGAGATTTCCGGGAGGGATTTGGTCCTGATTCTTGGCGGACTTTTTCTCCTGTATAAAAGCACAACGGAAATCCATGAGAAAGTGGGAAGCCTTTCGGAGGGTGTGGACGGGAAAGCCGTGGCCGCCAAGCGCATTAGTTTTACTGGCGTGATTATCCAGATTATGTTTTTGGATATCATCTTTTCCTTGGACTCGGTTATCACGGCCGTGGGCATGGTGGATCAGCTGGTTGTTATGGCGGCAGCCGTTATCATCGCAGTATTGATCATGTTGGCAGCTTCCGACCGGATCAGTTATTTCGTCAACCACTTTCCTACCGTTAAAATGCTGGCGCTATCCTTTTTGCTGCTAGTGGGCATGGCCCTTTTGGCTGAGGGTTTTGAAATACACATTCCCAAGGGGTATATCTATTTCGCAATGTTCTTCTCCATGTCTGTTGAGGTTCTGAACATCCGGGCTTCACGGCAAAGTCGAAAAAAAAAGATTTGACCAATATTTATTATTCCGATCACGAATCGCTATTTTGGTAAAATCATCGTAAATTCAATCAGACGACCCTGTTGGGACTGGCTGCGAATTCGCTTTTTTGATGCCACCAAAGATCCTGGAAGAACGTATTGCGGCAGCGCTGCCGGTATCCCCAAGTTGTTAGGCTTGGTGGTTGCCTGCATGGCTAGCATAAATTGATTTTACATACATGTGGGGAAAGCAAATAGTGGGAAACAAGTCAGAGTCAAAAACAGTTGCGGCGAAAAAGCAGATAACGACCCGATGGGACACGCAGTGGATGCGTCAATATGAGTGCCTTGTGCGTTACCGTGCAAAAAATGGTAAGGAGTGGCCATCTACATTGGAAGAATTTCCCAAGGGAAACCATTTAGGCCAATGGGTGCATCGTCAACGGGAACTTCAAAACTCCAAGCGACTCCCCCAAGATCGTATGAAGCTGCTTAAAAAGCTTGGATTGCCTTGGGAGAAACCAGACGAGCGCGCCTCGCATTGGCAGGAACAATTCCAATATTTGACCGAGTATCGTCGCGCCCATCCCAAGGAGTGGCCTTTTGCACGGGAAGATTTTCCCAAAGGCAATCGTTTGGGGCTTTGGGTTTGGCGACAACGGCAGAATTTTGCCAACGGGCAACTTTCTATTGAACGTCAGCGGGCTTTGGCCAAACTTGAATTTCCATTTGCGCTTCCGGATACCTGGGCCGAACATTATCAAACGTTAAAAGAGTACCGTAAACAGAATCCGCAAAGTTGGCCCAAGGCACGGGAAGAATTTCCCAAAGGCAATCGCCTTGGACTTTGGTGTCACCTGCAGCGCTGTTCCTTGAAGACGGACAGTTTGTTGCCGGAACGCATCGCAAAATTGAATAAAATCGGTTTTGTGTGGAGCGTCAAGGATCTGAGTTGGAATAAATTCTATGCCCAACTTTCCGAATACAAAAAAAAGAACCCAACCAAGTGGCCGTTGCTGGATTCCACCGCACTAAAGGACAAGCGAATCATCGCTTGGTGCAGTGCGCAGCGACACAAGTGCAAGCTGAAAATTCTCGACAGAGAGAAGATTCGGCAATTGGACAAGCTGGATTTCCGTTGGTAGAGTTAGCGCCCGGTCGATACCGGGC
>JAYUHW010000188.1:0-8282 GCA_043766615.1 Fibrobacteria bacterium
AGGCACGCACAGGGAGGTGTATGAGAATAGGAATGCGATGTTAAAGATGAACCGGATTTCTCATCCTTCACGGCATGGCGGGAAGGGAAAAACCTATAGCATGGTAGCGGAAGTACGGTTGAAACACAGGACCGAAATGACGAACGTAGCGTAAGCGATTAGATTAAAAAACCAGCGGACATTTTGCCTGAATCCAGCCGCACCTGGAACGGAATGCATGGAATGCTTTGACCGTTCCACTTTTTGCACCCCAGATACAGTGACTGGCACAATTTGTATTGCTGAAATTTTCGCATGATGCGCTACGTTGACGAAACTGATTTCAATTTTACCTGTCGTCACATTAACCACCTTGGATTCTGATGTTGCTTTATTTGCTCCAACCTTGGCGAATATATCGTAGAGATGCAGCATTTCACTACCATTGACCATAACGTTGAAGACGCGCAAACCCACGCCGGCTTCGGTTGGCGATATTTCTGCGAAGTAGAGCGTCAGGGTATAATTTCCATTTGGAACAGGGAAAGTGTACTTGGCTCCATCGGGTGGATCAGGATTCCAGCGCTCCGTTTGGAATAAGGGTTGCGATGCGGTGTTTTTAATGGTAGTCGGTTGCGAATAGGGCCCACCACCGACGTAAAACGCGTCCCCGGACCAATGGATTTTAGTTGTGTCTGTAGAATTGGGATCCGCAACCGTATCGACCCAGCGCGGTCCGTCAAAGGCGGGGCCGCCACAATTGATGTGGTAGGTAGATACAGCCGCCGATGCCAGGGCACTTGACAAGGAAAGACCAAGCAGAAAAAAAAGGACTCCGATTGGTTTTGAAACTAAAGTCCGATTTCGCATGAAAGCGACCATACTATACTCCTTAAATTAAAGCTAAAAGCTAGAGTAATCCACAGCCTGAGTCTATGTGAATATCGTGATAAAATTAACTAAAAGCGGCATAAAAATTGAAACATCCTCAATACTGAGCCTGGTTTCCAATGAATTAAAACAGGTAATACTGAATTGAACAATTGAACCCATAATTGGAAAATCGACCCGATTCCACTGAGGCCTGGTAGATGCTTTCGCCTTGAATACCATCCATTAGACCATCTTTGGTATGCCAAATCGATTTATTGAAGTTAATGCCGCTCAGCAAACCAAGACGTGGACTCAAAAAATAATTTCCGTAAAATTGGCCCGTTATATTTAGGCGACGCACATCTTGATATGGAATTCTACCAATTGAATCCGTCATCTCTTTTTTACTTCCGGTATAATCAAACTGCACCCGATAATCTGCAGTGCCAGACAAACCAAAAGTAGTTCGGGTAGATGGGTACCAACTCAAATTAAAATTGCCTTCACTTTCGGCCGCAGGAAATTCGTACTGTAATTTCTTAGAAGATTTGAACGCCGAATTGGCGGGTAGTTCAGAGTCATAAAAGGTGGACCGATTCCGTTCACGCGATGCACCGTTGAATTTTTCTAGACGTGCAGATGCGGAAGCACTGAATTGATAGAAACGATGAATTGGTTTTTCATAAGCGAAGGCCATACCTAATCCGAAACGGCGGGTTCCCAAGTAAGAGCTATTCCAATATTCATTTCCTGATTCGTTTCCAATGGTCTTGCTGTCAAGGGCGAGTATTTTTGCTCGTGTATCTATCTGAGCCATCGTTAATGTGTCAAAATGGGAGGTACTCTTGGTATTTCGCCATGATCCATCGAATTCGAATCGAAAATACGGGAAAGCCTTAATGTCCCAACCACTTTTTCGATTTTGCCGTTGTGAATAGCTCCACTCATCCGCCATCTCTAAAATGGCACCTGCCGGTAAATGGTCCAATCCGGATTTTTCACTCAGGGACTGAGCCAAGGTTTCAATATCATAAATATCAGCGGCACGCGTATCCACGAACATACGTTCTTTTCTACGGGTTTCCACCAAGGATTGTAGACGGTTCATTGCTGGGATATCTAGTATAATCTTTTTATTGGTACGTTGTTGAATCCGTTCCAAGATAAAATAGATTCGTGCGGGAAAACTTACATCATTGATCCTTCCAAAGCCAACCGGGAAAGTGCCATCGACTGATATCCGATGGGTATCACTATTGTCCATAGAGTTTTCCAAGTTTAAAACAAGGGAATCCTGGCTGTATGGAGGTAAAGGATAAATGCGTCGTGTATCGCTTCGATTTTTGTCCCAAGGTCTTTGATTGAACTCCAATTTCAATAAATAGCTTAAAAACGTATTTTCCCGATAATACCAGCGGCCGGCATTATTGGTTTTGAATTCATAATTGAAATCCGATGCATGAAATGAATTAATTTTGCCTTCGTAGCTCGGCATTTCCAGACCATATTCATTTGAAGAAAAGTAAGAACTTTCCCTTCCCAACAAATCCGACGTGCCTGAAAATTCGAAATAATGATTGTATTTTTTGTATTCATGATGAATGGACAATTGTAAATCGCCATTCTGATTATTGTATTTCGATTGATCATAAGAGTTGAAGACCTTATTCATTCCGTAGTACTGGGATCTTAACATAGGTGATACCATAAGATAATGTCTGAAATAATCCGTAGGGACATAACTGCTCAGCGGAAAATTATAAGTGCTGTCGCTTACAGCTGCTTTAGATATACAAATTAAAACCAGTAAGGCTAGTGCAATATTCTTAGTACAGTGATTCATTGATCCAACTCTCATTTTAACTGTGAAAATAAATTTTAAAAATTTCCGATTTATACCCGTTCAGCGCGAATGCAAAAAGTTGCAATTGAAACCGGGCCTGCCGAAAAGCAGCTTTGACACGGTCACCTAAAGTTTGCAGAGAAAAATCTTCGGTTGCATTCTGGACATTATAAAGAATATGAAATTTAATGCGGTTGTCCGCGGCGATAAATCCCAGTGCTTGATTATACCAACTTGCTTTGGTTTCGATATCAGAGCGGGACGTTCCAAATTCTCCAATGCCAAATGGAAGCATCAATGAATCGCCTAAGGCACGTCTGGATTCAAAAAAATCACCCATCTCGTTATAAAAATAATCCAGAGATTCTTCCAAAGTTTGCCTTCGTTTTTTATGATGCTCGTAGGCATCTACAAAAATCAAATCCACGTAATTTGAACCTGGAAAATACCGGAAGGGTCGATTCCCAGGCACTGCCGGAAAATCCTCAGCATTTGGACAAAAAATCCAAAGAAGATTAACCGTTCCATTTCGCATAAACAAATCATGCGTGTATCTCCATGCAGAAACATAGTTCGCAGGACCATCCGCAATGCCATCCCCATTTGCATCTCCTCCGCCGCCATAGGGATACCAATCACCGTTCATTTCATGCGCAAATCGAAACAAAACGGGAAATTTAAAATCCCTCAGTACTTGAGCCATTTCCGTGAGCTTTGCATCAAACTCACCTTGGATTATTTTTACAAGGAATTTTTTCTGTTCTGGCAAATCATTGGTGCTTGAAAAATGCTTAGGGTCCAAGGTGACGTAGGGAACGCCGCCCTTAGCATGGACAGTTTCTAAAAATATTTTCAGGTTTTGAGGTTGGCTAAAAAAATCAAAATACGCGCCTACAATTGCTGGGTAAACCCCGGACTGGGAACGAAAGGCTTCAACATTTGAATCCACTTCCCATGCATAATTCATAGTATGAAATGCGAATTTTAAACCCACCAAGCTCTTGCTATTGTCCATCGCATACCATTTCGTCAATGGATTCACGGCATTACGAAGTAATGTCAGATCAAATTGGGTGGGATAATTGCTTTGGGCGGATTCTGTTTCAAATAGGCAGGATGCCAGCAATAGAGGACTGAGCAGGATCAAACAATAAAATACTAGAGATTCTCTAATATGACGTATCCAGGTAAAGCTGGCAACGAACATCATTGGGTGAGCAGCACTTTGCCGGAGAGTGCAAATACATCATCCGGTACTCCAAGCGCTTTTTTTAAAGCGACATCCCTATCCCACGGATTCTCTTCCTGCGCAGCCGCTCGTAATTTTCCAAGATTGGCGCGAAAAGTGAAATAAAATGGGGAGACCAATGCAGTTTCAATCAAAGGAAAATCAGTACCGTAAAGGAGACGACCCTTAATTTCCTGTCGAGGAAGAATCTTTCCAAAAAAACCTAATTTATTGATTTGGGTGAGTGAAGAAATATCCGCGTAGAGGTTGGGATATCGACTCAGCATGATCAAGGCGCGTTCAAAATTTTCCTGGCCATGATTTTTCCCTGGGGTGCCGACGTGTGCGGCAATTACTGTCAGACCGAGTTTCAAGGGCAACTCCAAGCGAAACGGGTCGCACAAAGAATCCTTTGCGCCAACAAAGGAACTTTCTTTGCCGGTATGTGTCAAAAGGGGTATGCCTGCCGCCTTCATGGCCAGGTAAAAGGGAATAAAAGCGGTATCCGCAGGATCAAAGTCCATAATGGATGGAATCCATTTAATCAATACTGCGTCATTATGAATGACTTGGGCAAGACATTTTAGGGCATCCTTGCGCTTCGGGTTGATGCTTGCTCCAAACAGCAGATTCGAATATTTGTGCGTTTCGCTGGCGACAAAATCGTTGGGAATATATACCTGGGTATTCGCTGAATCCAACTCTCCCGCAGAATTTACAACCCCATCCAGTGCCAGTATGACGGCCGCTCCGACGGTTTTTGATGATGAAAGCCGTTTGGAAATCCTGTTCATCACCAAGCCATCACCTTTATCCAACAACTCCCTGGCACTCACCCCAAATGCTTTCAGGTAGATTTTGTATTTGTAACTTGTCTGCAGCTGATGGTTGAGGAAGCAGCCGCTGCCTCCTCCGCCAATACCTGCTGTATGAACATGGCAATCCAAATATTTTCCATGCAGGCTGTCTAAAGTAAATCGTCGCGTGAGGTTGGATTCCGCATGTAAAAACACTTGGGAAATAAGCACCAGAGCCAATAGATGCGATGCATACCGATGCGCCGTGCTCTCACGCGATTGATTTATTTGACGTTTTCGATGAGTGTGTAGCATTCCAGTAAAGTAGGTTTTATTTAAATTTCTCGAATGAAAATAATAGTCCCTCAATTGATTGTACTCTTTGGCCTAATTTGGATTTTTCCAGGCAAGGCACAAGTTCCTCCCGGCAACCTTGCCTTGCATGCTTCCGTTTCGGCATCTTCGTCGTTGGAAAATACAGACTGGGGTAAACTACAGCTTACGGATGGCATTCGCAAAGGCAGCGTCGGTGCAAAGGGCTGGTCATCGGATCCGATTGTCTTTGCGGCCAAAGCTTCCGAATGGGTAGAGATTGATCTGGGGAAAGACACACTGATCGATCGCGTTGTATTATGCCCCCGAAATGATGCTAAGGCAACTGCGGGAGGCGCTCCCGGTTTTCCTGTCGACATTGGTATCGAGATAAAGCCAGAGGGCGGCCAATTTTCCAAGGCCGTGACCATTTTAAGCGAGCCCAATCCCGGCACGCAGCCGCGCATATTCGACTTCACTCGCATGCGTGGCAGGTATATCCGCATGAATGCGACGAAACTCAGCCTGCAGGCCAGCTCGGAACCCCTGGGCTATCGATGCCAGTTGGCTGAAATTGAAGCCTATGATCTTGGCCCTTGGCCCAACTTGGCTCTACACGCTAAAGTGACCGCTTCCACCTCCCTGCAATCCATCGACTGGAGTACAGTCTTCCTGACTGATGGAATACGGACACTTGCCACAAATGCATTGGGATGGACGAGCGATCCACCTGTGTTGGGACCCATGAATTCCGTATGGGTGCAGGTGGATTTTGGTAAAGACACTCTATTTGATGAAATCGTTTTATTTCCTCGGATTAAAATGACCCAAGTCGCGGATGGTTCACCAAACTTCCCGGTGGATTATCGCTTGGAAAGCCTAATAAACGGTGCAACCGGTGCCTATTCCATTATTCAATCCGTTGTCGCCCAACCTGATCCCAGAGGGCTTCCCCAAATTTTCCACTTTGTGCCCCGCAGTGCCCGATATATCCGCATTTTCGCCACTAGACTCGGCAATCCCTCCTCTGATGAAACCTCCAGTTACCGGTTTCAGCTAGGTGAAATTGAAGTCCGTCAAACTATCGCAACAACGAACATCAACAAAACCTTTCACAATGAAAAGTACACAAACCCCGATGTCTACCTAGTTTCTAGGAACGGACATTGCGAACTGAAAATTCATTCCGATCAAAAATATCAGGTTGAAATTTGCAATGCCCAAGGGCACTTATTGAGGAAATTTAATGGATATGGGCGTACTGATTTTATTTTGTCGGATACTAAACTCAGCAATGGTCCCGGCTTAGTCACGGTCAAATTTAGAAGAGGAAATTGGAGTCACCTCTTAATTCCTTCCAATTGAATCCTGGGAGGTAACATTATTCATTCCCAGCGACCGACCATAAGTGCCCAAACCAGGTTCATACTTGGCCGCCTGAACTTGGTTTTCATCCTTAATCAGAAAGGTTAACCTTCCTCGGTGCTTGGCAAATGAAAATAGGACATAACACAAAATCGCAAGGATGAATAAACCCTGAACTGGGTAACTTGCCATTTGCTGATTTTTCATTTGAAGGCCGACATTGGTATGAATTTAAAGTACACCAAATAGGCCGATTTGTCGTCACCACAAACCGTGGTCCTTCGTCGATTTTTTTCACTTTTCCAGCCTCAGCTGACTTTAAACTACCCCGTTTAATGATCTTAATGCGATGTTAGGGTTCGAGAATTCTTTTCCCTACCAAATTGACTGTTTCAACTGGGTTCAGTCCCTGCGTCTTGCTACTGCTTGGCAATTGGCCAGAAGTTCGTGTTTTTCCATCAATTTGCTGTCCAATTTGAAGCATTTTTCTGGACATGTTTTGCCGCGTATTCGAGTGGGCGGAAAATATGCTGCTCCCGCCCCCAGATGATAAACCACCTGGAAAAATTGCACCTGCCAATAGTTGGGGGGCAGGATGAGCCTTTTCCCCCATTAGCACAGTGGTTGACGAGTCGATCCTATTGACCCATTCTTTAGATAGGGCAGTGTCTTTTTCAAAGGTGTTATTGAAAAACATGGCATTTCGAATACCACCAATGGCCACGGAGGAAACGGAGTTATAGATAAAAAAGCGCCGCTCTCGATAATGTCTATAGTTGTCTGGATTAGTCAGGGCTGGAGCCAAGAATGCGGATGGCGTAATCGGCGTGATCGTGGTGCTTCCAGTGCCCTTAAAATTGGTTTCTGCGATGACCAGGGAGCTGGATGAATTCACAAAGGAGGTGGAACTTAATGCACCATTTTCAAATCGACATCCAGTTATGGTGAGCGGCGCATCATTATGTACCACCGGTGACCCGGCATTGCCAATAAAATCGCAATTCATAAAATTGATGGGATAATGGTTGGCGCGCCACACAAATTCTGAATTTCCTTCGAATCTGCAATTCATAAACCAGTTGCCTCCACAGGCTCGACCAGAAAGCATGTCCAGTGCCTTTCCGCATTCCACAAAACGACAGTGCTGGAAAGTCACCTTGTCCATGTAATTCAAGGTAGGTGATGCATCGTTTTGACCTGGTAAGATTACGGTATGTTGTTTGAACCCACTCACGCATTTATAGAATGTCAAATCATCAAAAATATTATTGTCCCAAGCATATATTTCCGTGAATTGAAGTCCAGATTCAGACATGTCCCTGAAAGTAACATTCGAAACCAAGCAGTCATAAAATTGAAGATTCTTTCCACCGCGCCATTTCTGGAATATCCCATTTTTACCACCTTGCAAGGTCAAATCGGTAAGCGTCAATCCAGTCCCTTCCGGATCGTTCAGGGGAATGCTGTCCATTTCAATTAAATTCATATCCGGGCGCATGGCAATCAGCACAGTCTGGGACTGACCAGCCCCTAAAAGTCCCTTGCTGCGCCTCCCCAATATCAATGGCTTGTCCAGATAATAAATGCCCTTCGACAGTATGACCAAGCCTTCGGCATTTATCCGGGCTTGTAGTACCGCAGATGCCGAAGTCTTTTTGTCGCGATTTAGACTCCAATCCACACCCCCTGGATTGGCTATTGCATCGAATGTTGGCGCTTCCCAAGCAGGACCTTGCGACTTCATCAACATGGACCGGACCTTTTCCGCTTGTACCGTGCTAATGGAAGATGGATTCATTTTTCCATCAATGTTCACTGTCTTGACGCTATCATTTCCACCGTCCATGCCATACACACGAAAAGGAGTCGTGGCCTGGTCGGTTAT
>JAYUHW010000189.1:0-19040 GCA_043766615.1 Fibrobacteria bacterium
GGTTAAATCTGTTAGAACCGAAGCTCCTGCCGTTATTCGAACGTGCTCGATTCACTTCCGCCATAGTGATATCGCTCAGACCAATTGAAAATCGGCCCATTTCATGCTGCGAAACCTTGAGTGGGCAATTGATAGGTACTTCGTTAGTCCCAACCAAAACGACGGATTTTGTGTATGCTTTGGCAAAAGCCTGACATGGTTTTTTAGAGCACTTTGGGCAGGATCTGGGGTCCAGAATGGGAAAGTTGGCATCCATCAAAAAACCCAATTGTGAAAAGGTCCAAGTACATTTTTGACTGCTATAAATGTATAAACTGACGCATAAAAGTCTGTGATATGGCGCACATAAGTGATACCGGGTTTGATTATAGTCAACACCGACATCGCCTTAGAAAGGAGGTTATAGCGATACTGTGACTGACGGAAATACTTGTCCATTTTCAAGTATCTGCAGAACGCGTACGCCTTTGTGGACGATTGTTTTTGGGTAAGCCAAAAAATGCACCCCTGCTGAAAGTGTGCCACTGAAAACCATTGTTTTATCCTGACCGTTAATTCCAAGACATTCAACGGTTACTGCCTTGGTTTCCATTAGTTTGATCTGTACTCCCAGACTATTGCTGGAAATGACACGGGGAAATCTGTGATTGGTTGGCTTCCGAATGGAAACCTGGCCCGTTGGCTTGAGCAAGTAAAGCCCCGCAATGTCACCGGTGCCTTCATTGCCAGATCGGTAACCGAAATCAGCAACATACACCCAGCCTTGTGGCGTCACCAGGGCATCCATTACACCGCCAAATGGGATTTCTTTTCCTTCTACACCCTTGATATAGTCGTGCTTGAGTACGACATCGCCCGGATTGGGCCGAATGATATTGCCATCGGTATCCAGATCAAACCATTCCAAATGTCCGTTAAGAGCGGACCGATCTTTCAGTAGAGATACCAACAAGCTACCGTCCGTATACTCGTCCAACCCGCCGATGCATGAATGGTGCTCTACGCCTAGAACCAAATTCATGTCCATGTCGGATTTAGTGCCAACGGCGATTTCAGGTACTTCAAAAGGATCCACCCCAGAGGTGGGATTGGCTCCGAAGTAAACGAATTGTCCACGGCTGGCATTGGTATGCCCATAGTACTTTCCGCGCTCTAGCCGTACTAATAAGTCGGGAATATATGTGGTGCCAAAGCCTGTGTTTTGGCTTCCATCAAGTAGGATCCAATTCCCATCCTCGGGATCGTGAATAGTTGCATAGAGAGAACCATTGCTGTGTTGAAGAATTCCATGGGCATTGCGCAATCCCGTGGCGAAAAGTTTGATGGGTTCGTCACCAGTGTAAATCGTGTCCCCCAATACATCCAGACTGGAAATATCGACAGGAGGCTTGAGGAAAGCAGGGTGGGACAGATTGACTTCCCCGATGGCTCCTGACCATGGAGTTTCAAATAATGCTCCAGAACTGCTGCGACCGGAGAGGGTGATATACAGCAGTCCATTTTTTCCGAATGTCAGATTGTTGGTGGCGTGGTTTCCAAAGAGACCGATTTTGTCGATCATCAAAGTCTGTTCCAAGATAACGGCATTGCCCCATTTACCCACTCTGACGCGGTAGATTTTTCCGCCCCCATTTATTTGGGAAAAATAGAAGATAAGGTTTTCAGCGGTAGCGTAGGGATCAAAGGTCAAACCATTGATCATATTTACAGACTCAGGAAAGTCTTCGAACACCTCTTCACCAATCGGGATGCCGGCGCTGTCCAACTTGAACCGCCAGATTTGGCCCGGTACCGTGCGCGTTGCATAGAGATTTCCATCCGGACCCATGGCCAGCTGACTGAAGCTAGGCAGGTCACCCAAATGCCCGGTATTTCCGCCAAGTTTAGTTGCTGTAAATGTAGGCCTAGTCGCCTGTACGACACAGGTTGAAAAAGAGAACCATAAAAACAGACTTATCCATGAATGCCACCGGGAGATGGCCAATTTGCACTGGGAGTTTAATGGATGAGTCATGATATTCCCCTACTAGCATGTGGGTCTGGACGGGAACTGTTTGTCCGCAAACATTCCATTCAATAATAGTTGAATAATTCATGAATAGCTCATAGTTTACTGCATTGAGTTCGCGGAAGAAAAACACTTCCGCGCCAGCACCGATACGAACCACGTAAATGAACAAAACCAATTTGCTATGCCTTGTAATGCCTTTGGCGCTATGAAACTTCAGGGGCTTTGGTGGGAAATCAAATTTATGTGTTGGGTGGATTCTCCAATGTGGGCGCGGATCCAATCATACCTTTGAATATGATCCGGCTTTGGATGCATGACGAACATTACAGCAGCGTCAGTACCAATGGCTCACTGAAAGACATAGCCGTATTTTTCCAAGATTTTTTTTGAAGGTTCTGAATAGAGGAAGTCTAAAAAAGCCATCGCGGATTTTTGATCGCTCTCGAGTCCATGCTTGCATACCACAGCGCCTTGGGCGATACGGTTGTATAGGCTCGAATCCACTTCAACCCAATGGCCTTTCCCCCGCATTTCCCCTGAAACAACCACGGATTTTGCTGTGAAGCCCACCTGTACGTTTCCGGTCAAAATGTATTGATTGATTTGGGCTATGCTTTCTCCTAAGATGATTTTAGACGACACTTTTTTAAACATGCCGGAGCGGTTTAAAGCGTTTACCGCCTCTTTGCCATAGGGTGCCCGATTGGAATCCGCGATACCAATTTTTAGAATGTCCGAACTCGCGAGAATATTTAATCCCTTAGAAAAATCTAAATCTTGCAATGTCCACATAACCAATTTTCCGAATGCATAGGGTTTTACATTTGGCTTAGCCAGCCCCCACTGTACAAGGGAGCCTGGATTTGTCATGTCTGCGGATATGAAAACATCAAAGGGCGCGCCCTGCTTAATTTGAAGGACTAGCTTGCCAGAAGCTCCGTAAACCATTTTTAATTTTGTTAAAGTTTTAGCTGTAAAAGCGGCACTTAATTCTTCCATGGGGTATTGCATGCTGGCGGCCGCAGCAACTGTTATGTCGCCATGAGCCTTTGCAAAGAAAAGAGTCAAAAGGGCATAAAAAAAGCCAACGGATGGAATGATTTTGGGCTTGCGACTAGTATAAGGCATTTAAATCCACCTTGGAGCCAGCAGTAATTGTGTTGGTGCAACGTAGTAAAAGGTGAAATCGCGCACCATTCGTCCGGTTATTTTCTTAGCATTTGTTATCAGCATGAGACGACCGGGCATCAATTCAGAAAGTTTACCGCATAATTCAGAAGGTTGCATTGCATGAATAAGATACCGGGCATTGTGACTTCCTTCCATTCCGAAGGGGAGATTTCATTAGTTGAAATCCATGCATTTGGCACAACTCTTTCGGCATTGGTTTTGGAATCCGCCAACACATGCGCATACCTGCAAATCGGCAAACCAGTAATGGTGTTTTTTAAAGAATCGGAAGTTTCGCTGAGTTTGCCTCCGGCAACGGGATTAAGTATCCGCAACCGTATTCCTTGTGAAATTAAATCCGTAACCCAAGGCAAAATCTTGTGCGACCTTTCCTTAGTCTGGGAAGGTGGCCTTCTTCACTCGCTGATAACCTTGCGCGCGTTTCAGGATCTCAAACTTATGCCGGGTATGAGCGTCATAGCGTTAATCAAATCTACAGAAGTGAGTTTGGGGGATCGCCATGACTTCCTTTGATTTCGAACCGATTTGGCTCACACTTAAATTAGCGACCCTGACCACGCTCATCCTTATCATCATTTCTGTGCCTCTGGCCTGGTGGCTTGCCCGCGTGCCTGCGCGAATCCGGGCCCCATTACATGCGCTTGTCAGCATGCCATTGGTTCTGCCACCTTCCGTACTTGGTTTCTATTTACTCCTACTTTTTAGCCCATCTTATGGTCCTGGTCATTTCTTGCTGCGAAACTTCAATATCTCGCTGGCCTTTTCCTTTCCAGGGCTGGTACTAGGGTCCGTTTTATTTAGTCTTCCTTTTATGATGAATCCGCTCTTAGCTGGATTTGAAAGTTTACCGTCATCGCTGTCTGAAGCCGCCTATGTGCTGGGGAAGTCTCCACTTCAGGTACTCTTAAAAGTGTCCTTGCCAAACTTAAAACCGGCTTTACTCAGCGGTGCTGTCCTCACCTTTGCCCATACTATGGGTGAATTCGGCGTTGTATTGATGATAGGTGGAAATATTCCTGGAGTCACCAAGGTTGCCTCTATAGCAATATTCGATGAAGTTGAATCGCTTAGGTTTGGTCCCGCTCATATGTATTCGCTAATACTTTTTGGTATTTCCTTTTTCATTTTACTTATTTTCTTTACCGTGAACCGGAAATTTTCAAAACCCTTCTGACTGGAAATCGCCTTTCGTGATAAAACTTTCCCTCAGCAAGCGCGTGCATACTATGGCAGGCGATATGGATTTATGCGCGGACATAGAAATTTCAAAAGGTGAAATAGTCGCGCTATTTGGCAGCTCGGGGGCAGGTAAGACATCGATTTTAAGAATGCTCGCGGGTTTGGTAAAACCGGATTCCGGCTGGATTGAAGTGGGTGGAAAAATCTGGTACAATAGTAAAACTGGTGTAAATCTACCGCCCCAAGAAAGACGGGCTGGTTTGGTCTTCCAAGATTTTGCGCTTTTTCCAAATATGGATGTACGGGAAAACCTTGAGTTTGCCCTTCGGCCTGGTCGAGAAAAATCGTATGTGGATGAAATTATGGAAGTGACCCATTTGGCGCCACTCGCCAATCGGATGCCTTTAACTTTATCTGGCGGTCAAAAGCAGCGGGTTGCATTGGCTCGGGCTTTGGCATCAGAGCCCAGCATTTTGCTGCTGGATGAACCCCTTTCGGCTTTGGACCAAGATATGCGAAGCAGGCTACAGGGTGAAATCGCGGATCTGCAAAAACGATTTAGTCTCACCTCCATATTGGTCAGTCATGACATAGGAGAAATATTCCGCCTAGCCAGCCGTGTGCTTTGCCTTGAAAATGGAAAAATTCTGGCGCAGGGCAAACCGGCTGAGGTTTTTGGAGTCGGCAAGCTAAGCAACAAACTTCAATTTACCGGCATAGTTGTAGATATAAATGCCGTCGACATTGTCCTAATCTTATCCATTTTGGTTGGAAATGATATCGTGCGCGTTACCTCCCTGCCTCAGGATGCGATTAATCTTGTACGCGGAGATAAAGTACTCCTGGCGGTTAAAGCCTTTAATCCGTTGATTTTTAAACTCGCCTCAGGAAAATAATGGGTCTACATAGGAACAAGTCAAGGTGCCCGGATCTATCTATTTTTCCCCTCATGCTGAACTTGACTACTCCCACTTTCACTATCCGGACTCTCCTTTCCCGTGCGACCCTCTTAGCGCTCCTGGTTGCCGTCACCGGACTACTGCTCGGCTGCGCGGGAATCGCCTCCTCCCCCCAATCCCCTGCCGTCCTTTCCGTTTCCGCCCGCGAGCCATTGTTTGTAGTGCTCCCGGCCGTTCCCGATAGCGTAGACACCTTGCTTTCCAGAATAGGCTGGGTTCCTGGCCGATTTGCCCAGGAGTTGCGGAAGGAAATAGTTTTTCAGTTCCATAAAAAGGGAATGGGTACCGTGGAGGACAGCGCTGCCAAGTCTATGCTGGCATTGGCTCTAAGCGAATATGTGGAGGGCGGGGGCTTGCCTTCCCGATTTGTAGGAACCGTCTTTTTAAAGACATCGCAAGGATCGAGGTCTTTTAAAGTTGGAAAGGCCGAACAGCGCGCGGCATCCATTGAGCGGCCTGACCCAACGGTGGACAATATCCGGTTAATCGCCGAGTTGGTGGTTAAGGAAGCCTGCCAAGCTCCTCGAAACAAAAAGGCTCCCAATTCCGACTTTAATCCGCCCATGCTCATGCTTTTTTAAAAGCTGCTGGCAGTTCGCATCTAACATCTGGCAGCTGGCTATACTTGGCGTGCCGTCTAATTCCTGTTAATTTTCAGCGACGCATTCCACCATGGACAAGGACGGTATCAATATGCAGCCAGTTGCAGTAAAGCATCGATTCATCGGCGTTGTCGGCCTAATCCTTCTGGGACTGGGCTTATTAACAGGCTGTCAGAAAAAAGAAGTAACGGGAAAGAGCACCGCTAAGGCCGTCGTCGATTCCAAACCAATCACCGTGGATACTGCCGGCGCCGTCGATCCTATCGCAAATCCGAAAGCCGTCAAAGGTGGCACATTTAACACCTGGGGCAGTGGCTTTCCCAAGTCCTTGAATTATTGGCTACAGTCCACTTCCTTTACCGGTGAAATCGCCAACCTCATGTTCGAGCCTTTGGTGGCCTTGCACTCCACCCAGAATACGGAGGTGGGTATTCTCGCCGATGCCTGGACTATATCCGCTGACAAATTAACCTTTACCTTTCATTTGGATTCTCGTGCCATGTGGAGCGATGGTGTGCCGGTCCGGGCCGAAGATGTGCAGTTCTATTATGACGTGATGATGAATCCCAAAAACCTGACATCGGCCTTTCGCGTCAGTCTCAAACGCTTTGACCGTCCGGTTGTTAAAGACAGTCTGACGCTAGAGGTAACCGCCAAGGAAGTGCATTGGAATAATTTCTGGGATGCGGCCGGCATGGTGGCTTTTCCAAAACATGTGTGGGACAAGGTTGACTTCAATCTTCAGAACTTCGACTTCCCGGCGGTTTCCGGTCCTTACCGCATCTCGGAGGTGAAGAAGGAGCGGTCTTTGACATTGGAGCGTAGGGCAGATTGGTGGGGGCGTACCAAGCGTTACAACCAGAACAAATACAATTTTGATTTCATCAAATACCGTTTCATGGAAGATCAGATCAAAACTTTGGAGACTTTTAAAAAGGGCGACATCGATGTGCTGCCTATTTATACCGCCGCTATCTGGGCGCAAAAAACCGATCTCGATCAGGTGAAAAAGGGCTGGATTGTGAAACAGCGCGTCTTCAACAAGGAGCCGATCGGTTTCCAGGGTTTTGCCATCAACATGCGCCGGCCATTATTTCAGGATATTCGCGTCCGGGAAGCCTTGAGCTTGCTCATCAACCGGCCTCTAATGAACGAAAAGCTGATGTTCAACGAATACTTTCTGCTCAACTCGCATTATCCCGATTTGTTCCCGAACAATAGGAATCCGGATTTTCCTTTACGTCCCTTTGATCCCAAAAAAGCGCGTGAACTGCTCACTGCAGCCGGCTGGAAACCGGGCGCCGATGGCGTGCTCGCCAAGGATGGAAAACGGTTTGAGATCTCGCTGCCCACCAGCAGTCCCGATCTCCGCCATTTAAACGTGTATGTGGAAGCGATGAAGGACGTGGGCATCGTCGCTAAAATCGACCAGGTTTCTTATTCCAGTTTGTCCAAGCGCATGGACAACCATGAATTCGATATGTACTGGGTAGCCTGGGGAGCCGGGCGCTTGCGTGACCCGGAGCCTGTATGGATTTCAACCACGGCGGATGAAATCGCCTCCAATAATTATCCGGGCCTCAAGGACAAACTGGTGGACAGCTTGATTGTCGCGCAAAAGACGGAGATGGATTTGGACAAGCGCAACGCAATCTTAAAGCGCATCGATGGGCAACTCAACGCACTCATTCCCTACGTTTTGCTCTGGCAAGCGGACCACAGCCGAATCTTGTACTGGAACCGTTTTGGCACACCGACCTATGTGTACGATAAATTTGCTCGCGAGGATTGCATCCCCACCTACTGGTTTGTGGACCCGGATAAGGAGAAGGCGTTGCAAACCGCAATGCAGGGGAATAGCAGTTTGAGTTCAAACTCTGGCGATATACGCTATCAGGAGTAAATGAAAAGCTATTTAATCCGGCGTTTGCTGCTAATGATTCCGACTCTGTTTGGAATCAGCCTGGTCTGCTTCGCGCTTATCCAGTTTGTGCCGGGAGGTCCCGTAGAGGAAGCAATTTCCCGTATGCGACAGGTTGGCGCTACGCGGGGCATGAGCGCGGCCCGCACCATCTCACCGGAAGAAGTGGCCAATATCAAGGCGTATTTCGGGTTTGACCAGCCCGCACCCATTCGGTATATCCGATGGATCGGCAATGTACTCAAAGGCGATTTGGGTACCTCTTACTCTTATCAAGAGCCGGTCCTCAAGGTGATCTTATCTAAGATGCCCATCTCCTTGTTTTTTGGATTGAGTTCCTTTCTACTTTCTTATTTGGTTTGCGTGCCCCTGGGGATGGCGAAGGCTTTGCGCCATAATTCCTGGTTCGATACATTTACCTCCATTGGAATATTCACGGGATATGTGATTCCCGGTTATGCTTTGGGCATCGTACTTATCGTTTTTCTGGGCGGCGGAAGTTATTTGAATCTTTTTCCCATTTCCGGAATTGTTTCGGAACAGTTTGAAAGTTTTTCCATGGGTGGCAAGATTCTGGACTTTCTGCATCATATGACGCTCCCGATGGTCTGCTATATGGTTGGGGAATTTGCCTTTCTGACCATGTTGATGAAGAACAGCTTGCTGGAAGAATTGGGCAAGGATTATATGCGCACCGCATTGGTGAAGGGTTCCTCGCTGTGGACTGCCGTATGGCGCCATGCCTTGCGGAATGCCCTAGTGCCCATCGCTACTCGTGCCAGCGAAATTTTCACATTGATGTTCGCCGGTTCCGTGCTTATCGAAAGAGTCTTTGATATCGACGGCATGGGTCTCCTGTTCTACAACTCCACCGTGAACCGGGATTACAATGTGGTATTGGGTGTCATCTTGCTTTCCAGCGCCATGGGCCTTATCGGCAGGCTCTTTGCCGACATCCTTTATGTTGTCGTGGACCCGAGGATTCGCCTCAATTGAAATTCGAGAACTTGCATAAGTTCCGCAAGATTCGGCGGGCGTATTATTCACTCTGGATTCTAGGCGTGGCTTTTTTCCTCTCGCTTTTTAGTGAGTTCATCGCCAATGACAAGCCGCTCTATCTTAAATATCATGGCCGCACTTATTTTCCTGTCGTCAAATTTTATCCCGGAACAGAATTCGGCGGACCGTATGCCACGGAACCGGATTATCTAAAACTAAAAGTGGATCCAAATTTTATAGCGGCCGGCGGGAAAATGGTATTTCCCCTTATCGCCTATGGTCCCTTGCGGGCCAATTTAGAACTGGCCGGAAATCCGCCGCATGCGCCTTCCAGGCAGCATTGGCTGGGCACGGACAATACCGCCAGAGACGTTTTGGTTCGCCTCATTTATGGTTTCCGTATTTGCATGCTTTTCGCCCTCAGCTTGGCTTTTAGCGACGCCGTGCTAGGCATTCTCATCGGTGGCATCCAGGGTTATCTAGGTGGCAAAGTGGATATCACCGTGCAGCGGATTATCGAAATTTGGAGTGCCTTGCCGTTTCTTTATGTGGTTATTCTGCTTGGCTCCATATATGGCAGCGGTTTTGGCATGCTGTTGTTCGTGATGGCTTTGTTCGAATGGATTGGACTTTCCTATTACATGCGTGGAGAATTTTTTCGAATTAAAAGCATGAATTATATCAAGGCTGCGCGTGCCTTGGGCCTAGGCCCGGTGCGAATTTTCTTGAATCAGATTCTTCCCAATGCATTGACTCCGGTGATTACCATTCTGCCCTTTTCCGTAGTGGGGGGCATTTCCGCCTTGACCGCCTTGGATTTTCTAGGCTTTGGTTTGCCGCCACCGATGCCATCTTGGGGGGAATTGCTGACGCAGGGGCTTCAAAATCTGCAATCGCCTTGGATTGCCGTATCTACGGTGACAGCGCTGTTTTTGACTTTGCTATTGGCCACTTTTATTGGTGAAGGGGTGCGCGAGGCTTTTGATCCCAAGTCCTTTAGCCGTTTGGAGTAGTGGGTTTTAGGAATCCATACCACATTCAGTGGGTGCGTAACACTCCGACTATGCGCCGGTTTTTCTGCGCAGGGCTGTCTTCATTCAGTCCCGGGAGCCTAAGCAGAGTGAGGTTGGTCTGAAACACATAGGCTCCGGTGCCTACCAAATGACCATCCCAAGTTCGGCTATCCCAAAGCACGATCATGGAACGTGTGGAACCGACTCCGGTCTTAGGCAGTTTTTCAAATTCCACAGGAGACACTCCAAATGAGAATTTGTTCACGTACTGACCTAGGTTGGAATAAATATAAATGTCCGCTTTAAAAGCCCGGGAAGCTTGCAAGACAACGCCGATATGGTTCAAGGAATCTTCCAGCATGAGAGGCCCTGGATACAGGCGCCAGCTACCTCCGTAGGGCTTTTCAATTTTCAGATTGGCAGGCCCAACTAATAGCCATTCCGAAGCCAAAACTTTAGGCGCGTTCTCGGTTTTTACAAAATCGTTTTGTCGACTCACATTGACAACCGTAGCAAAATCAATATAGGGAAAGACTTTGCGAACTCGGTCGAGGGAATTATCCGGGTTTTGCCATTGCAATACAATGCTGTCCATTGGCCTGTGTTGCAAGCGGCCATCACCAAGTGTTGGAACCAGATTGATTTCCCGTTTAAAGTTGGTGGACAGGTAGCCGCCTTGTGCCGTCAATGCCGCATTTTCTGAGTCTTTGCTTAAAGCCGTAGAAGCAGATACTAGTATTGAACAATCTGTGCAGTTCTGACCCGCAGGGAGATTGAGTCTCGCTTCATAGGATTCGACATCGGCAGTGACATTGGAAACTTTCTGCCCATTATGGTAAAGCGAAATGTCGCTGGATTCTTGGCAGGACTCCACCAGCCCCTGGCCCAAATTAGGTGCTGAGTGAGAGGCCCTCTGAATATTGACCAGGTACGGAACCAGTTTCGATTTAGGTGTGGATACGCCTCCGGCTGTGTCCGTATAGGTATAGGTGTAGTTAAGTAGAATCTGATTATTGGCATTGGTGAGCGGTATAGGTTTTGCGAAAACAAAACTCTTAGCGTCTGGGGAACTGCTGTAAAAAGTTTTTTCTCCAACCGATACTATGGCATCTTTGGGCGTGGTTGGCAGGAAAATAATATTTCCAACTACCTGTACTTGCAGGATTTGTTCCAAATTAACACCTGGGGTATTGATGGCCCAATAGGCACTCTTGGCGCTATTGATGGAGTAGCCATTGGCTTTGAGGGTATTGTTCATTTGTACCAAAGTACTGGGAGCAACGGCCGGGCTGTGCTGGCTATCGAAGAACACCGTCATGGTTGGAGGCGTTGCCGTGGCCCTGATGAATTCATCGACCAATCCTTCTCGGCCATTGTCGGGGGTGGACGGTGTGCCATCGGAAAGGAAAATGAAGAAGTGTTTGGATTTGTCGGACTTGGAATCCTTCATGGCCAGCTTGGCGGCTTGGAAGCCCAGTGATATATCCGTCCCATTACGGGTATCGAATCGGGCCATGCCGGAATTGTTTCGGGCAGCAGGCAGTTTGGTCACGTATGTCAGGTTGCCCCGATCATCATGTTTGAGTAAGGCCTTTAAGGTGTCCAGACCTCGAATCCCACCCGGAAAAGTTTTGTTCAATGCCGTCAAGGGCACAAAGGAATCGTGCTGCGTGGAATCCTCTGGAAATGCAGTTCGGAAAAAAGAATTCTCGCGGTGATCGAAGGCTAACCGGCGGGTAAAGATCACCAAGCCGACTTCCGTTGAGGGTGCTACGGAAAAAATTCCCTCAAGCAGCGAGGAGACTACTTTAAAACGGGATACATCGGGATCATTTTCGTCCATACTTCCCGAGTTGTCGATGATAAAGACGATGGATGTAGGCGGTCCGGAGGGACTGAGCTGTACAGGCTCGTTGCAATAGGGGACGTTTGGATTGAGCCAAATGACTTCGTTGGAAACTGCAATCGTTGTGGTTGCAAATTTATTCGGGCATTCCGTAAGGGCGATACTACAATTACGGCTCGCACCGCACAGCGTGACTGCCAAAAATAGGAGCGGTATACATTTTGAAAGTTCCACTTTTAATTGGGTCGGAGCAAGCCCACAATTCGATATTCTGAAAGCAAAACCTGGTCCTCGGCAATACCGGGAATTTTAAGCAATGTCACATCGGTTTTAAGGACATAGGCACCGGTACCGGCAAGACTTCCATCCTGGGCTCGATTGTCCCAAAGAATGCGTAAGATGCGGGTATTTTTAGTGATGCCTTTGGACAACTTGTCGAATTCTTCCGGCGAAACTGTAAATTCAATCTTGTTTACATATTGGCCAAAATTTGTAAAGATGCGAATGGATACTTTGAAGGCGCGAGAGGCTTCCACGTCCAGGCCAACATAATGGGAAGCCTCTTCCCGGTTAAGTGGGCTGGGCAGGATATTCCAATTCCTGATTGGGCTATTGGTAGGCGAGGGCTTTAGAGCGACCGGGGCAATCAGTCTAAATTGCTCGCTGGTTTTCATTAGGCTTTGGCTTTCGGAGATGGCCATGCTATTGTAAGGAAGGATGCGCAACGACGGTTTATTTTCTTTTTCACTCGTGCGCGACTCGTCCGCCTGCGCAGGGCTGGGAAGGAGTGAACCAACACAGAGTCCGATTTTTAAAAGTATGAGAAAAGTTCTGATTCGCACCGACAAAATATAATGCCTATACCGGCCGGGGGCAGCATGAAAGTATGGACGGCTGGAATTCCTTAAATTTCGGGGGAATTGTACATTTCTGGGATGCCGAATCCCATTTTGCCGCTTCTTGAGGTACAAGACCTTTCCATAGGCTTTCAAAGTGAAATGGGATTGGTCACGATTACCGAACAGGTTAATTTTCGAATTTTTCCGGGTGAAGCCTATGGCCTGGTGGGAGAATCGGGATGTGGCAAATCCGTAACCTGCCTGGCGCTGCTCAAATTGCTCCCAAATCCGGGTGGAAAAGTGCTTTCAGGGAGGATTCTATTCAAGGGACAGGATATTCTCACCATGACCCCGGAAGCCTTGCGCACCTTGCGTGGCGGAGCAATCGGGATGATTTTTCAAGAGCCGGGCGCGGCTTTAAATCCGCTGTGGCCCATCCGTAAGCAATTGCTTGAGCCGTTTCTTTATCATCCCTATTCTGGCGATCGTCTCAAACGCATCCAGTATCTGCTTGAACGGGTGGGCATTGCCGATCCCAATCGCGTGCTTGCCGCCTATCCACATCAATTATCCGGAGGCATGCTCCAGCGGGTTATGATAGCCATGGCATTGGCATTAAATCCAGCCCTGCTCATTGCCGACGAGCCGACCACGGCTTTGGATGTTACTGTCCAGGCCCAGATCATGGAGCTTATTGAGGATTTGCGGCGCGAATTTAAGACAGCCGTGCTCATGATCACACACAATTTAAACTTGATCGCCCAATATGCGGACAATGTGGCGGTTATGTATGCCGGGCGTATTGTTGAACAAAGCCCCGTTCATGCCTTTCTTAAAAACCCCTCCCATCCTTATTCTGTAGGCCTGCTGGCAGCCTTGCCGAGACTGGACGGCAAAAGGCTTCCTCCCACGCCCATACCGGGACAAGTGCCAGGACCTTCCGAATATGGGCCTGGATGCCGTTTCCAGGAACGGTGCGACCGGGCCTTCGCCCCTTGCGGTGAGAAACCGGAACTGTATCCTGTCGGTCCCGAACATGCATCCGCCTGCTTCTTGCACCGGCCAGGTAGGGAAAATTGAGTTCGGCTCCTCTGCTGGAGGTGAAAAACCTCAAAACCTACTTTCCCGTTACGGGCGGGGTTTTCCGTAAAACCATTGGGCATGTCAAGGCTGTCAATGATGTGAGCTTTACCATGAATCCTGGTGAAGTTGTGGCAGTGGTGGGTGAGTCCGGTTGCGGTAAGAGCACGTTGGGATATTCCATTCTGGGTCTTACGCCGCCGACGGAAGGCTCCCTAACCTTGTCAGGCAAGTCCCTGGATATACGCCAGCCAAAGTCCTGGAATTCCTTTCGCAAGGATTTTCAAATTGTTTTCCAGGACCCGTACACTTCTTTGAATCCGCGGGACACGGTGTTCGAGATTCTTGCGGAGCCGATGCGCGTGCATGGCATCTGCGCGGAAAAAGATCTACGGACGGAAGTAGGCTTGCTGCTGGAAAAGGTGGGGCTACCCATTGACGCACAGTTCCGTTTTCCGCACGCCTTCTCCGGCGGACAGAGGCAGCGTATCGGAATTGCCCGTGCCATTGCCCTTAAACCCAAACTTTTGATTTGTGATGAGGTAGTGGCGGCCTTGGATGTTTCTGTAGCGGCCCAAATCATCCACTTGTTGCTCTCCATTAAAAAGGACCTGGGCTTGTCCCTCTTATTCATCTCCCATGATCTGTCGCTGGTCAAGGCTATCAGCGACCGCGTACTGGTGATGTATTTGGGGAAAATAGTGGAATCGGGCTCGGCGGAAGCTTTGTTTAGCCATCCACAACATCCTTATACCCTTGCTCTACTGGAGTCGATACCGACCTTGAACCCGGCCAAACGGCCCAAGCTTCTGGGCGGAGAAATTCCCTCTCCAGTTAATCTACCCAGCGGTTGTGCTTTTGCAGGACGTTGTGGAAAGGTGCAGGAACGCTGCCGACAAGAAACCCCCGTGCTTGCCCATTCTAGTGGAGTAGCCGGTGCGGCTGGAACCGCTGCCTCAGGCGCTTCTGGAGCCTCAGCTGCCCCAGCCGCTTCAGCGGTAGCCTGTTTTTATCCTGCTGGAATGTAAAGCCCCCCTGGTCTAAACGCGCCCAGGGAGGCTAACCCCAAAGGTTACTCGTATTCCTTCAAAACGTCCTTGTTGAGAACCATGATCTCTACACGGCGATTGATTTGGCGGCCTTCAGCGCTCGAATTGCTGGCTTTGGGTTTTGTCATTCCATAACCGCGTGCGGATAGGCGTCCATTGAGATCCGGATAGGCGGCGGAGAGATAGAGTCGAACCGCATCGGAGCGATCCTGGCTGAGCCGTTGATTGTTGGCGGCATTGCCCACGTTATCCGTATGTCCACCGATTTCCATTTCGAGCTTGGGGTATTTACTCAGCATGCCACCGACTAAATTGAGGTAGGGTTTGGAGTTGATGGAAATCTGAGCCTTACCTGTTTCGAAATAAAGGGCTTCCATATTAAGCACACCTGTTTTCAGGAATTCTTTTTCCCAAACCGTGCGACGGGAGCGTTCTTTCTCCAAGTTGCGCTGCGCTTCCGCTAAAGCGAGAGAATCCTGGCGTGCTTTTGCAGCTAGAGAATCGGCGATGTGACGTGCCGCATCCGATTCCAGGGCACGAGCTAACGAATCTTCCCGGGCCTTGCGGGCAATGCTATCGGCAAAAGCCTGCGACCGGCGAATCTGATCTTGCATACCCAGGCGGGCAAGTGAATCGAGGCGGGCTTTTTCCAAGGCTTCCTGACGTTTGCCTTTGTCCAAATCCATCGACCAGGAAATGGCTGCGAAAAGTCGCCAAGGTTCCAAAGACCGGTCCGGAGCATTGTTCGGACGCTCCTGGGACATGGACATTTCCGCTCCAATTTGGGCGGTTGTATGGTTTTGGCTACGGAATAACAAAGAGGGCGAAAACCACATGGGGTCACTGCCCCGGGCTTGTTTCAATACCGTTCGGGAATGAAATTCCGTGCCCAGGATAAAGGATGGGGCGGGGGCGAATTCCAAAGCTGCACTTTGTAGGAGCAAGGTCGTTTTGTCCGACTGCAAGGAAGCGGCGACGCCTTCGTTGAGGTGAAGGCGCAGGGACATGCCCATCCCTTTAAAAACCACCGTCTGCGTTATTTTAAAAGTGATATCCGTACCGTCCCGAGTCTCGAAATAATTATAACCATCCGGAAAATTGGAATTGATCTGTTTGCTGGACGTACCCGCTAGCAGTGCGGCCTGAAATCCCAATCGCCCCGGGATTTTTTCTGAAAAGGGAATACTGGCTTGCAGGCCTCCGGTTACGGTTCCTACGCCCGCGCCGTTCATGGGTGCAGAACCACTTATGTTATAGGCGGCGATATTTGCAAAAGCGTCTACGTACGGGCTCATACCAAAAGCCACTGCGGTGGTCGCGGTTGTGATTTGGGCATCTTTGAGTGGCGCGCCGGGAAAACCTTTGGCTTGCTGATAAAGATTGCCGCGTGCGGAAACCGTGAGGCGGCCTTGTCCCATGGCTTCGGCGGAAACAGCTTGCCCAAGTCCCAGCGTACCGTTAGTATTGGCAGCCGGTTCCATGTCTTGGGCGGTTGCGGATTGAATGCTACCGACACTGAGCCAGGTCAGTACGGCGAGACCAAAACGAACGCGATAAGTTGAGTGTGAACGGACCATTAGACCCTTTCCCCCTGTTTGCTTCCGAGTTGGTATGTTGCGCGAAAGCTTGTCCAAGATAGATAAAACAGCCGGAAAATAAAGACGGCGGCCCTCGGCAATACCTATTTTAGAGCGATGCGATTAATACGGTTTCGAAATGGCGGCAAAATTCTGCGAGGGAAACTCAATTCGGATGGAACCGCTTCACTCCTCCTAAACGCTGGAACGGATGATCCGGCTTTACCGCTTAATTTGACATTTGGCGAAGAAAAGCTGGATATTGAGGCTTTATTGTCCCCAATTATTCCGGTCGATATCCTGGGAATAGGTCTCAATTATCGAGCGCATGCCCTTGAAGGCAAATTTGAAACGCCCGTCGTGCCTTTGTTGTTCATTAAAGCCGGGAATAGCCTCAACCATCCAGGGGGCGCGATCCCAATTCCAAGGTTAAGTCGGCAAATCGATTTTGAAGGGGAATTGGCGGTTGTGATCGGAAGGACGGCCAAGGACGTGCCCAGAGAAAAAGCCTTGGAGTATGTCCTTGGGTATACCTGCGCCAATGATGTCACAGCTCGGGATTGGCAGCGGGATAAGAATCTGGGCGGTGGCCAGTTTGCCCGGGGTAAAAGCTTCGATGGGTTTTGCCCGCTTGGACCCTGCCTGGTAACAGCAGACGAAATTCCCGATCCCGGTTCGTTATGGATAAAGACCTATGTCAACAACATGCTGATGCAAGATCAGGGCACGTCGGATATGCTATTCGATGTCCCCACTTTGATCGAAAGCCTCAGCTCAACGATGACGCTAAGGCCGGGAACAGTGATTCTGACGGGTACGCCCGCTGGGGTTGGAGTTGCGCGCAACCCGCCCGTTTGGCTTAAATCCGGCGACCGAGTACGCGTGGATATTCAGGGAATCGGCGTGTTGGAAAATCCTGTAGTTGAAATTTAATCGGAAGCCTACATGTTACTGCTTCGCGAGTCGGTTTGGTGGATAGTCGCTACAAGTTTGCTGGGACTGATGCTTGGCTATACCAAAGGCATCCCACGTTGGGGTTTTTTGCTGGGCCTGTTCCTGGGTCCCATCGGCTGTGGAATTGTCGTGATGCTGCCCTCGCAAAAGCGATTCCGATCAGCGGGAGCCCAGTCCTATGAAGCGCCCCGTGCAACCGCCACCGGCACAGGCACCACAACCCAGGGCCCAACATGTGCGCGTTGCGGCCAGTCGGTGGATGAGGCAGGTACCGTTTGTCGGAGTTGTGGGAACATCCTGATACCCGTTTCCTATAAAGTTTTGGATTAAAATTTAGGGATGCCATCCGGCAATGGCCATGAAAGCAGCGAAGCCGATAAAATACGCAAGCACCACATGCCAACCATTTTTTAACCAGCGTCCCGCCGATCGAATTTCCGGAAAACGTCCGGAGAGCGCAACGCCCGCCGAAGATCCAAACCACAACATCGACCCCCCAAACCCAACGGCATAGGCGAGTAGCCCCCAATCATACCCACCCTGATCCAACGCTAATTTCGTCAAGGGAATATTGTCGAAAAAAGCGGATGTCAAACCCAACATCAGCGTGGATTGCCAGGAGGCGGAAGGCAAGCTCTCGACCGGCATCAGGGAGGCACAGAGCACCAGTGCGGCAAGGAAACAGGCACCTCTGGCGGCGGGACCTAAAATTTTCCACGGCAAGGGAACCCGCGGTGATGCCAGTAACAGCATGGCCCAAACGCCCAAAGCCGGAAGCCCAAGCCAAACATTGGCAATGGCTGCGGCCACCAAGGCAAGCAGGGTGAGTGCGATGCGATTCCACTTCAACCTGAGCCCGGGAACGGGATCCTTCAGTATGGCCTGAAATTTTTGTTGCTGGAATGCAGCCGGTAGGCCAAAACAAATCAAGGCTGTCGCAGAGCCGACAAATGCCGGCAGGACTTTAAGAACCGGCACTCCGCCAATCCAAAGCATGGTGGTTGTCGTATCGCCCAAAACGCTGAACGCTCCGCCGGCATTGCTGGCCGCGGTCAAGGCCGCCAAATAGCCGATATGCACTTTACCCTGAAATACGGCAAAGGCAACGGTGCCGCCAATCAGCGCAGCTGCAATATTATCGAGGAAGGCAGATAGGATAAAGACAAAGACGAGCAGCATAAAAGGCCCCAGCCAATTGTCCGGAAGCAGCTTGGGCATAAAGTCGGGCACTCCCGATTCCTCAAAATGTCGAGCCAAAACTGCGAAGCCAAGGAGCAGGCCGAATAAATTGAAAACCAGGGCAGACTCAGTACGCAGGTGATGGACAAAGTCAAAACCACGGCTGGCCTTAATCAATACCAGGCCCGCGAGTCCGGCCAAGGCAAGTGTTAGGGGATGTTCGTGGAAAACGGCAACACCCAACAAAGTGAAGCCGAGTAATAAAAATTCCAGCGGCACGCCTAGAATCAGAGAGGCTCCCTTAATTGCGTAAATGCGTTACGGGGCTGCAACGCATCAGGAAAAAGGTAACCTATTTAAGAACCAACCCATTCTTCCAATTGCATTTCCATGGCCTTTTTGGAATCTGAGAATTCTGAGGCGGCGGCAAGGCCCGTGTGGTGTTCTGGCGGGTGGGACGTATTGTCTACCAGATGCACGGCATTGTGGTGGAGTAAAGTCTGAATAGATTGGGTTTCCAATCCTTCTTGAATGGAGGTAAGCCGGAAGCTCTCTAACAAACGAGCAATTTTCCATTCCGTGGTTTCCAGATTGACATAGTGCTGGAAGGATTTCAGCAGGCCGACTTTTTGGCGCTTCTG
>JAYUHW010000190.1:0-2182 GCA_043766615.1 Fibrobacteria bacterium
GTTGGAATCCTGGCGTGGATCTTTTACGATGCGATCCAAATGCCCTAAGGCACTGTCGACATTGTCCAGATTGAAAAGAAACAATTCTGCGATCATGAAATCGCGATAATGGACCGGCGTCGCTGCCGTGTCCGTGGACTTACGAAAATCCGCCAGGCGAGTGAGTGCCTTGGAACGCTCGGACCCTTTGGCTCCATACTCAAATTGAATGCCTGCAGCTTCTGCGGAATCAAAAAAAACTTTAGCGGCTTTCTCCTGCTTGAGATCGGTCAATTGATACATGCCCAATCGATAAAAAGCTTCCGCAGAATTGGCCGATTTGGGTGAGAGTTTCGGTACCTGCATGAGCAAGGCTATGGCCTTATCAGGCTTGCCAATCTGAAAATATCCCTCCGCCAGCTTGAGATTGATTTCGGAAAAGAAGGGCGAGAAAAGCCGATTCTTGAGCATCGCTTCCAATTCAGTTATTCCGTCTTGGCCACGACCCATGCGATACAGGCATTCCGCCGCCAGCATGTCACATCGATACCGCAGCTTGGTAGGCAGATATTTGATTTCCACAGCGCGTACATGGTTCCTGGCTCGTTCCCATTGTTGCAGTTTCCAGGCCAGCTTTGCCGCTTCATAGTGCACTTGTGCTTTAGCTTCTGGAGTGCGGGCCTGTTCCTGTAAAAGTTTTTCATACAGTTCCAACGCCACAGATGGAGAATCATTTTTGACTTCGAGCTGTGCCAAAAAGCCTAATGTCACGGCTCGCACATCCGGATCTTTGGTCGTAGCCAATACTTTTTCCAATGCCGTAAGGGCGAACGGGTATTGTCCATTCAGGAATAGGCATTTGGCGCGATGGAATTCGGCCACCTGAATCTCTTCTGCCTTGGGATAAAAGCGTTGCAACTCCTCATACTTGAGAATGGCCTTGCCATATTCGCCCATGGCCAGGTAAGACTCGCCGATCAAGAACAGCGACTTGGGCTGATATTTTATTTCCGTGGAATAGAGCTCCAGGACTTTGGAAGCCTTGGCGATACTCCGCTCCAGCTTAACCTTTTCTTCCGGTGAAGCGATGATCGAATCCTCCGGATTCTTATCCAGCCGTTTGTCATGCATGCGCATGGCCTGATCATAGGCTTTCTGCGCGTTGAAATAGGTATTGAAATAAACGCACCCGCCGAGACCAAAAACTAGGACGGGGAGGCATAGTCGGACCAGGCCTAAAAAAAAGCCAGGTGGTTTTGCAAGGTGACGAGCTACGGTATTCTGCACTAGGATATAGTGTACGAATTTAGCCATGGGGAGTCACGGATGGACGGACTGAGCCACTGGCCCATGGAACTGGCGCCGGCAAGGGCTCATGGCAAGGGCCATTGGATGATTAAGCCGGAACTTGTTGGGTCGCTTCCGGAACGGGTATGCCGCTTTTTCGGTAGAACTCTTGGAGTGAACAAACATCCAGCTCTCCTCCCCTTAGCGCCTGAATGGCCTCTACAGCTGCTTCAGAAGCAGACAAGGTGGTGGTATACGGAATCTGCGCCAATAGTGCGGCTTTCCGAATCACACCGTCATCGTCCTTGGAAGACTTTCCTGCAGGCGTATTGATCAGAAAGGCAAATTCCTTCTTAGCGATAAGCTCAACGACATTGGGGCGTCCCTCCGAAACCTTTTTCACGACCACGGCCGCAATGCCTTTGCTTTCTAGAATCCGGGCGGTGCCCGAAGTAGCCACGATTTCAAATCCCATTTCCGTTAGCTTACGCGCGAGCGGCACGACCTTTTCCTTATCCCGATTATTCACCGAGATAAAGACCTTGCCATGCAAAGGGAGAGAATTTCCTGCTCCCATTTGGGCTTTTGCAAACGCCAGTCCAAAGTTGTAGTCGATGCCCATCACCTCGCCGGTGGATTTCATTTCCGGACTCAGCAACGTATCCACGCCGTGAAATTTGGCGAAGGGGAAAACGCTTTCTTTTACCGCGATATAAGGCGGCATGCGGCTTTCCGTGAATCCCAATTCTTGCAAGGATTTTCCCACCATAATTTTGGTGGCCAATTTGGTCAACGGAACGCCAATGGTTTTGCTGACAAAGGGAACGGTTCGGCTACCGCGCGGATTGACTTCCAGGATATACACCAAATCATCCTTGATGGCATACTGAATGTTCATAAGGCCAATAACCTTGAG
>JAYUHW010000191.1:0-2727 GCA_043766615.1 Fibrobacteria bacterium
ATCAAAGAGCCCATTCTTTTATCCAGCCTAGGCCAATTCAAGGAAGTCGGTGCATGTGGAACTGCGGTAGTTATCACTCCAATCCACGCTGTGCATTACCGGGAGAAAAAATTCACATTCGGACAACCGGGTGAGGCGGGCGAAACATTGTTGAGTTTATACAATGCGTTTCAAGCTATTCAGTATGGAGATGCACCCGATCGCCATGGCTGGCTAACACTCGTTCCTTGAATGATATTTTTGGGGCAGCCATTCTATCTAATCAAATAGGGCTGCCGCCTTTTTCTCCATTTTGATGATTATTTGGGCTCCAAAATATTTTTTCAGAAAATAAACCCGTTCTAGCATCGGCTGGAAAAAACGGATAATCTTGGCTAGTGGCGTGGGAAAGAAAAAGGGCACAAATCCGATAAAATCAAGCGATTGAATTCGGTATCCCGCAGCGCTGCACCATTTGACCAACTGCGCACTTGTAAAGGATTGTTCAGAGTGGTCGATGTGGTATTGTGAATGCTTTTCTAACCATTTCAAAATGGGATTGTTGCCATTTGGTTCAATAATCAAAAGGCTGTCGCTTAGCAATGTGGCATTGGCGATTCCTTGGGCGGCATCTGGAAGGTGATGGATTACACCCCTGATAATTCCAAGGTCGAACTTGATTTTTGGAAAAGTAGCAGGATCAAGTAAATCACCCACTAGATATTCGACTTTCGGGAATTTCTTCTTGGCCAGTTCGATGGCCGCTGCAGCCGGATCTATTCCCGTAAAGGATATTTCGGTAAAGCAGGATTGCAATTCATATGTATATGTTCCATCACCGCAACCGATATCAATAATAGTTTTAAGGTCTTTGTGGATGAAGGTTGACGTAGCTGCCGTTATCCTCGAATTGGCGATTTGCGAGGAAAAGGGAGCGTTGTTCGTATAGAGGTAACCATTATTGGCCTGGATATCAGCATTGAATTCGGAAACAACTTGCTTTTGGGTGTTCATGATAGAGTCATTATCTTTCAGGGTCGTCGACGATGAAACATATAAAGTCCGTCGTGGTCGTATTCTTTTGTCCAGGCTGGGTCGCGTTCAAGACTATCGAGACTCTGTTTTCGTTGTTCTGGACTAAACAGCCAAAAGGGAAGGACGACATCTATAACGGCATAGTCAAAATAAGTCATAGGTTTTTTCCGATATCCCCAGGTCGAAATTTCCTTTCTAGCTGAGAACCGGCTTAGGAATGGACCATTGACTAGAATTGGCGCATCAAGTGGCACCATGGAATTCAGCTGGTCCACAGCGCGTGAACGCTCTAAGTTGCCAATAGGTATTGAAAAAGGTTCCCTCCATAAAGGGTAACACAGTAGAGACGTTACCGCGCAGGCGATTAGAATACGACTATCTACGGATGTCGCAGCTTCAGTATTTTTATCGCTTGGTTTTCTGAATTGAAGTCCAGGTTCGAGCACAAGCGCCGCAGTAAAGAGGGTTGCAGTTGGAAAGGCGTAGTTGGCCCACAATGAAAGGTAAAAGGTATCGGGGAAAGCGGTATAGAAAACTATGATTGGAATGGGCAACACTAAATACCGCTTAGGAAGTACAATCAAAAGCGGAAGGAAAGGCAGGGAAGCTTGAAAAACATAGGTTACGTTTCGAATTCGCAACCAATTTTCCACAACCTGGTTTAAAGAAACGGGCATTAAATTGGAAAGCATATTTCCCTTAGGTGCAAAGTAAGGTAGTACCACCCACCAATAGATACTGAGCAAGCCGCAGCAGAGAATACCGGGAAGAAAAATCCATTTCCATGAACGCCTTTCTACCAACGCCAACAAGAGTATTCCCCCGATGGCCATGGCGAATACCTCCTTGGAATAAACAAGGAAAAGGGTACATAGTAAAAAAGGAACTAGCTTCTTGTTTCTATAGGCATGCAAGGCCAATACCAGTACGGGTGCGCCGATGTGTTCTGGGTGGAAGCCGTAAAAAAATTGAGAAGCTATCTGCGGCGACATAACTATGGCGAGTGCCCCCCACGCAGCTGTTTGTGGAACATCTCTGATGCAACGAACCGATAGAAGTGCAGCCACGATTAAAACCGCGCCTTGCCCCAATTTGATGCCCAAGTCTCCGAAAAGCCAATGTACAGGTATCCACAAAGGTGCCGTATATTGCGAATGGATTCCGAACATGGTCCAGCAATCAAATGTAAAGTGTATGTTACCGTGGCGAAGATTCCATAAAGCCATTGAATAGAAGCTTTGGTCAATGTCTCCAAGGTCGGCCATTTGGATATATTGCCAAGCTCCAAATATGGGAAGCGCAATTGCGACTACCGTTAAAATGGTTTGGGAGTTGGGCTGAAATTTCCGACCTAGTTTTGAGAACCAGAGGAAGTAGTATGTGGCAAGGAATAATCCGCCACCTAAAAAGTATTTGGGTGAGTGATGTAGAATCAGAAAATAGAGAAATCCAAGAAGAGGAATTATGACGCACGCGAACCAGTCCCGGGTAGTACCACGCGTCATTTGGAATTGGGAACGAAACGTCACCTGTCATTATTCCCTTATCCTAAGCGGGTCATCAAGAAAAAACTGGATTGGCTTGAGATAGGCCATATTTCAAATGTGCTGTCGACTTGTTTTGACGGCTTAGATAGTCGATAATGGAGGAGAATCCCTGGAAAGATCTATTTTTCTAATTTGAGGTATCCGGAAAGGCGGGGTTTTGGCAATA
>JAYUHW010000192.1:0-4116 GCA_043766615.1 Fibrobacteria bacterium
ATTGAGGTGGATGGTCCAGCGCGCAAGCTCACGCTCAGCGTCGTGGATTATTTCAAGAACAAGGAAGATGGGGAATGGAAAACCTATCTAGCCGCTCATAAGAACAACCCGACCACCATCGGGGATGTCGTTAAGCTCGAAACCGAGTAATTAGATTCTGACCGGGACGGATTCTTTGTGGAATCCGTTTCCGGTCCACCATCCCAACTCCACTAAATAGGCCCCGGGACTTAAACCCGTTGTTTCAAATTCAACTTGGGATTTGGAATGTAAGGACCGTTTTAACAATTCTCCGGATATGCTGAATAGCCTTAACTCTACCGGCTGGTTGCCGGTGTTGGTGGGAATCTGGAAAAGGATTATACCTCCACGTTTTTGCATTATCACATCAAATTCTGTAAGGCCTGAATGTGAAATCGGCGCAAGGCTTGTAGTCACATCGGGGATTAGAATGTTCCAGGTGCCTTGCCAGAGGCTGGGCGTGGTTTTGTCCAGCGGGATTATGCGATTGGCAGCGCTGGGATGATCCGCTGCGAAATCACCGTCAATGTAGGGATCCCCCGCAAAATACAACTGGGTTATAAATAGGTTGGAATCAGGCTTCCATTCTTCCCACTCGTGGTGGATTTTGAAGGGCAAAGTGATGATGATATGAATATGCCGAGGCCGGTATTTTGCGCCATTCAGGTAGGCACCAGGTAGAATGGTCTCAAAGGAGTATTTTCCGTCCACATCTGTACGCATTTGGCCGCGCAAACGGAATGCATCGGGATGATTCGGAAGATCTGGACAACCTAGAAACGATTCGTAACAACCCGACGCGGTGGCGCCCCAGACATCCAAATTAATCCCTTCCATCGGGCCCCTGCAATGGCTCACTATGCCCTTGATACAAATCCTTTGACCCGGTTCAAATTCCGAAGCCAGGTTAATCCGATCTGGGGCATTGGGCTTATGAAACGGACCGTCCAGGTAACGGTCTTCTTCAGTCAGTCCGGTGCATGTCTGTGAACGCAATACCTTGGGCAATGCCAATGCGGCCATAAATGTCGTTCCGACACCAATAAATTTTCGACGCTTCATGGTTGGACCTTTCGTCAGGGAAGTGGATGTTAAATCATTCATCTGTACTTGAGAAATCGGTAGATCATGGGAGCAGCGTTATGCCATTGCGGTCGGCTTTAATTTGTGTTGTGTCTTTAAGCGCAACCAGCGTGCTGTCATGCGCCCAACCCGCCCGGCTGGTTACCACGATATGGCGCACGCCAGAGGGAATCGAGTCTACGCGGGATGCAGATACTCCATTGCAGCGGGTTAGAATATCGGTGCCGGGAAAATAGGCCAAGCCGGAATCCCTGGTTTCATAGCCCGCATATTCCAAGGATATGAGAACCACTTTGGACATGGAGAGCGCCAAAGAATTGGCACGGTGACTGACTTGCACGCTTTCGGCATACACCCATTTGTGGTCTGCGGGCACACCGGCAATGATATTGAAAAAGGCGTTGGAATCCAGTTTCGTAAATTTGAAATGACCGAGGCTGTCCGTATAGGTTTTTAGAATGCGCGTGGAATCCGGCAGGCTGGGATTGTAGTTCGCAGGTAATAATTTTACCAGGATTCGAGCTGCGGCAACTTGATTGTCGGTTGTGATAACGCCGGTCAATGTTTCTGTATCTGAGCCTCCACCCAAGTCCGGCGAGTCGCTGGGAAAAAGCACGCAGGACCAAATGGAAATGGCCACTAGCATAGTGCAAAATCGGAGACCTATTTTGATCATGATTTCCTGCCCTTTTCTATGGAAAGCGGGAAGAGGTTTAAATTGAGTTGGAAAACCTGGGAGGCGTCGCCGTCGAGTCTGGCCAATTCCAAAAACTCCGACTTCAACTGACGGATTTTTTTCTTGAATAAATCCAAAGTATCCCCGGATACGGCAAAGGTGGTCGAGGACATCAGTCTTTTCTCGGGTTTGGTTTTGTCAAAGGCTTCCAATGCCAGCTTCAACATTTTTTTCTGGAATTCTACCACGACCTTGGCATCGATTTGTCCGCCCGTCGTTAACACCGAGTCGCTTTGTCGCCAACGGCCTTGGGCATTTTTTTTCACCATACCCAACTGAACCAGCAGTGCCAGCGACTCTTCGGCCTGTTTGGATGAAATCGGTGGAGTTAGACTTTTCGCCAAGCGGGTAAAGTCACCGGTGAATGACATGCATTCCAGCATTTCCCGGATTGCGCTGTGATACCATTCCTCATAAAAGGCAAATTGGTTTTGCGCAACTTTGCGTTGGTCGTAAATACCCCGCAGCTTGGTCAATTTATCGAAGTAAAGATTTTTCTCCTTGATGGTTTTAGCTTGGTTGAAAAAAACCAGATTCTCAAAGTATTCCGCTTCCTGGTCCTTGAGTTTCAAGGCCAAGCAGGTTTTAAGAAGGGTGGTTTTGGTGAGGTTGCGTTTGCCTTCAATGATGTATTTATAGAACGCGGAAGAATTGATGCCCGCCTTTAGGGAAAGATAGCGGTAGGAAAAATTGGCGTTTACGGCTTTATGAGTGTCGTAGAATTCCTTGAGGAAAACACGGTAATCGGAATATTGAAGGACGTCTGGTAGACTCATGGCTTGCTCTTAAGCCTTAAAGTAATGGATTACTACCGATTTGGGGATGGGTTGACAACATTAAGTGTTGCCGGATGTGAACGGCTTGGCTTAGATTCCTCAATGAATGGATTTACCGTCCAACCCAATTTTGCGGCCCTGGCTGGTCAAAACCAAACGGTTCCCCTGCAAGGCAACATGCCATTCCTGCAACGCAGAGTGGGAATTTCGAAGTGGGCGGATGGCGACAAAACCTAGTGATTCAAGGGGGAAATGTCCGTAATGCATTCCTCGCGAATTCCAGGTCATCACCTTAATAGCCAGGGCCTTGGGATTACCGGACCCAGATAACATAAATGTTACACTCCCTCCCGCTGATAGAGACGCACGGCCCTCCGCTACCAAAACTTCACGTTGGTATTGTGCCTCCTTAAGGTAAAGGTCTAATGGATCGATAATGGCACTAAAAGGCAGGGAATCAATACGCACCAATTGGAAATAGGCAGAGTCGCCCATCGTCCCTGCATTTGTGAGCACCAGCTTGCTTGCACCACTACCTGAAGCAGGCTCTAAATCAAATATTGGCGCTGGAAGTGTGAGGGCTGGATCTCCCAATAAGGCATAGGCCACGGAGTTGATTCTAAGAAATCCACCGGAATTCTTAGCCTCCGCAAAAGTCTTACCAAGTGTCCCTCCTGCCATGGCAAGTGTATTCCATCGGATAAACAATAGGTTGTTTTCAGTGGAGTAGGTGGGAATGGTTCCGCCCATAAAGGCAATGACTCCGTTTGGATGGAAGAGCAGTTGTTCACCCATGGAATTTGAATCCGCATCGGCAAACCGTGCGGTGGTACAAGCCAGCATGGAGGCAATGGGCTGTAACCTTTTGTTGTGCAGTCGGGGCAAATCGGCTGGAACGTTAAAGATATTTTCGTCCGTGAGTTGGTGTGGGCTGCCGTGCCCGATAAAATAGATGCGGGCGGGGCCGGCATTAAAAAGTCCTATAGTGGAATCCTGGGCGGCCGGCTTGTGGCCATCGGGCTGAACCGGAAATTCAATCGAGAGCATTCTTCGCACAAAAGGTTTGACAGGCAAGGAATCCCAAACAGCTTGATGCAATTGTGGCATATTGTAAATGGGATCTAGGCCATCCTGCTGCCCCTTTTGCAAATCATCGTCGCTGATAAAACCATAAGTAAATGCAGCGGGTCCAAAGGCAAAGTTGGATTCATACGCTTCCACCTTATCCAAATAGGCATCCGCTTCTTGTGGAGAATCGGCAGGAATTCGACCGATACCGAAGGCCATATCAGGAATACTATCGAAACGCAGTGAATCGAACGGAGCAGAATAGGCATCATCGGAAGTGACTGTGTCATAATAGATCGTATCAGGACTGTTACTACTACGATCCAAGGAGTGAATTTGTTCGGTAAACGTTGGAACATGGTCGCGCCCAGAAGTCGGGTTCAAGGAAGCATCTCCAAGTAAAACTACATGGGCCAAGTCTGGTTTGTTCGC
>JAYUHW010000193.1:0-2847 GCA_043766615.1 Fibrobacteria bacterium
GCGATTGGTGCCGCGAAAACCAAAAGTGAGTCACCAAAGGGAATTCGGAAATCCTGATCGCGTAGGAGTTCCGCTCCATTTCGCTTTAGTTTAAAACGGAAGATAGATCCCAACCCTCCTGGTGGCTGTAGGGTGTCTACACTCCGCCATGGATTGGGTATCGCCGCTCCCGAGCCTTGTGCAGTAATAGCACTTATTTGTGGCCCTGACACACACACACTCGTTCGTATCCAACCAGGCTCTTGACTTGCAATCCCATCGAAAGGCAAGAAACGCGTTTCCTGGGATACAATCAGAACCGGAGCAGCCATGATCACCGCCATGCTTAAGCCAAATAGGTTTAGGAAGGACAGTGTCTTCAAGGGTGAAAAGGTATGGAGCCGGGTTGGTGTGTTTGGGGGATCGAATCTGGAAAGAATCCACCCGCAATGGGTGAGTAGAAATACGTGGAATGGGTTGCGCAAGCGCTATCCGGATGGAAAACCAATCCCCAGTTGGTTCCATCTGGTTCAGGCCTGGCCTGGATTCCTCCCCTAGATGGTAAAATGAATTTTTGGTTAGAGGGACTGAAGTAATCGTCGAAAACAATTGGACTGGAACCCTTACGTAAACAGACGGGGTGCTTGAAATAGGGCTCCCACAAACACGCATCCATTCCCAGGGACAAATTAAGCGCGTAACGAAGTTGCCAGTCACCGGAACCACCCGCGGTTCTCAGCTCCGAAAATTTCCAAACCTTGGCCTCGGTTCGATCGAGAAATGAAAATAGACCGTCACGCGTCCAATAGACCTCTATGTTGTTTAAATTCCGATCCCGAATGTCTGGCGGAAGTGGAATGCCGGAGACGAACTGCGCATTGGTGTCATACAACGCCAACCGTTTACTGGCCCGATCCAAAAGAAAAAAATTTCCATTCGGTCCAGAAATAGCCCGAATCGGTTGAAAGGGTTGCGTTGCGGCCGGTAAAGCCAGCCAGTGAATGGCATTGGACCAATTTCCTTGTAGGCTATCTAGAATCCCGCAGGCAAGCGCCGAGTTTCCCTCTGGCACGTTCACGCTTCCTTCCGGCAGGTTCAAGTTCCCATCCAATATTGGCCATTTTTGGTAGCGTGAATGAGTAAAATCGAAAATGAAAAAATATTTTCCGGAAGCCAATACAGCTTCAGCTTGAAAAGTCCCCATGGAGCCCGTCTCGCGTACCTGACCCGCGCACGCCAAGAACAACACGGCAGTTCCAGACAATAAAAATCTGCGCAATCTACCGCGCACAACCTGCGCAATAGCTTGCGCAGCTACTTCAAAATAGCCAGGGAAACGGCCTTTTTCCGTGAAAAATAAGGCTTTTTTAATTTGGCACATCCGTTGCTTTACCCTCTTATCATGACACACACAACGCTTCTAAATCGGACTGAAACTAAAACCCCTGGACTCTCACGAAACGACTTCGCCAAACTGTACGAGTTGTACTTCCCATTAGTCCACCGAATTTGTTATCGATATACTAAAAACCGCGAGGACGCCTATGATCTCGCCCAAGAGGTCTTTATCAAAGTCCACGGAAACTACTCTACCTTCACGGGAAACTCCCAGCCATCTACCTGGCTTTACCGGGTAGCCACCAACCATTGCCTCGATCATTTGCGCTGGTTGAAACGGCAAACGGAAATGCTGTCCAACTATACGGATAGCCGAAAGTTGCATCCTCCCCAGAAAACAGATTCTGATGAAAAAATCAAACGGCTGATGTCCAAACTCATGGAAAATTTAGACGAAGCCAATCGCCAAGTTGTGTTCTTGCGCTTTGAGGTGGGCCTTTCCCATGGGGAAATAGCGGAAATCTGTGGAGTGTCCAGAGTGGCAATTACCAAACGTCTTTCAAAGTTCCACAAAAAAGTTTCGTCCTTTGACCCCGGTTTCGCCGACTCTTTTGAGTCCGTCAGTTGCCTAGCGGACTTATCCTGCTGCGCGGTGACTGCACCAAGCTGCGCGTCAGAAGAGAACCTAGAATCGGAATAGGAACCCATCGCATCAGGCGATGCCAAACTCCTTGATTTTATAAAGCAAAGACCGCCGACTCATGCCTAAGGACTCGGCGGTTTGCGTTTTGTTCCATCGGTTCAGTTCCAAACTTTTAAGAATCTCGGCGCGTTCAACGGCCTGTTTCTTTTCCTTAATCGCCGTCCCACCCTTATATAGGGATGATTCAATGCCCGTCGACTCGGATTTGATTCCAGCTCCGCTTTGCGGTCCCTCGTCGGACAAAGCAAAAGACAAACCTTCACCGGACGCCAATACCACGGCGCGTTCTACGGCGTTAGCCAATTCTCGAACATTGCCAGGCCAGGAATAGTTGCGGAGCTCTCTTTCGTTATCGGCTGTCAATGCATACTGGCAGCCGTATCGTTCGTTGTAATAGGCCACGAAATTACGAGCCAACAATAAAACGTCCCCTTCCCTATCGCGCAATGCCGGTAAATCAATTGGGATGATATTCAGTCGATAGTAAAGGTCTTCGCGGAAGCGGCCATGCTTGATCTCTTCCTTAAGATTGCGATTGGTAGCCGCAATTAACCGAAAGTCCAATTTAAAGGTACGAGCGGAACCCACCGGCTCAATAATGCGGTCTTGAATAACCCGAAGCAATTTAACCTGCATGAGCAAAGGCATCTCGCCGATTTCGTCCAGGAAAATGGTGCCGCCATCCGCTAAGGTGAATTTACCGGGTTTGGATGCGATGGCACCGGTAAAGGCACCTTTCTCGTGACCGAACAATTCACTCTCCAAAAGATTTTCAGGTATGGCGCCACAATTGACCGCGATGAAGGGCTTTTCTGATCGCTTGCTGA
>JAYUHW010000194.1:0-2204 GCA_043766615.1 Fibrobacteria bacterium
GCCGCACAGCCCATCCAGGTATGCCCGGCCACATGGACAAACCGTGAGGCTTCGATCTTTATTTCATGCTTGCCCTGCATGTACTCGGCGAACAGCGCCTTGCGCGTGGCGGAATCTTCCCTCCCGGATTCCGGCAGGCCAGCCCCCTTCTGAAAAGCCTTGAACGCCTCTTGAGTATTCGGCCCGTCTTCTCCATCTGCGCCGCCGTGATAGTGGCCCAGGTCCTCGAGCAGCGTTTGCAGGGCCTTCAACCCCCACTTCTCAGCCCTGTACAAATTATCCCAGGCCTCCGCATCGTTGGTAATGAATACGAATGCGCTTTTCGCCCGCCGCTCACTCAATCCCTTCGAATCCTTTTCATCCTTGTCGGCATGGCCGAATACCGCTATCTGCGCTTGCTTCGGATATTTCTTTTTCCACTCGTTAAATCTTGATTCAATAGATTTTAAAGCTAGTGTGCCCGGCGGTCCAATGAAACTGGAGTCTTTGTCAAATGTTGTGCCGGGAATGAGGATATGGTCGGCGGATTTGAGCGCGGTCTCGGACACGGGGCGCAGAACTTGCACCGTGCTCAACATTTTCGCGAGCTTGTGCGTGTACTCGATGAACATCTCCACCATGCCGCCTTCGTAACCCCTTGGCTTGTAAACGGGAAGCGCTATCACAGCGGTGCCGTCTTCCTGGGCGTGCCCTTCACTCTTGGAAATGGATACGGGACCGGAAGCCGTTTTGGCGAACAGTTCCGCGGTAACGCGGGTGATATGCTCCTTTCCTTTCGGCAAAGCAACCTTTACGGAAACTTCCACTTCCTGGTGGAACAAGGTATCAGGCTTCGGCCATTTGGCATCGGATAAAACGGCGGTATCCGCTTTCGCCTCCGCTTCCGGCTTCGGCGTTTCTAGGGTCGGGTATTCATAGATCTCTAGATGGGACTCCTCGGGAGGTTCGGGTTTCTTCCTGTCTTCCAGGGTTTGTTTCGCGGCCGCGCTCAACCCGCCGCTGCCCTTGACGGTAACTGGGGTGAGCTTGGGGGTTTTCGCCTTCGGGTCCGGTTGCTTGGCTTCCTGTTCTTTGGAATTGAGCCCCATGATTCTTTTCAAGTCCTTGTCACCGGGATTTTCGAATAGGTTCTCCATCAGGCCTCGCTCGGATCCGACTTAGTCGTATGATTAGGCCAAGTATGCCTGCATCCCTTGATGCGCTCGCCGCTTTCGTAGGCGTAACCGGTAGTGCCTTTGACCCGTGGTCGCAATTCCCGGATAAACATTTTCCGCATTTCACCCATCATGAATTCCAATTCAGTCTCGGAGACCTTTTTGATTCGGTAATAGGTATCCCGGCTTTTCTTCCAATCGGTGACGGCATAGCCATGAAGAACTTTTACCCTGGACCGCTCTTCAGCAGCAATTACATTGAGCCGCTTGCCAACCATCTGGAACCGGGCCCTGTGTTCCCAATGGATAAAGCCTTTCGAATCCACATAATCCAGCGTCCATTGATTCGAATTAAAAGTCATGACATGGCACCGGAATGCACCGTAGCGGCAGACATAGGTACCCGGATCAATCTCGATATCAGGAGGGATGATGGAGGGGCTACGGTTGAATATTTCAAAACCGTCCGCGTTGTCGATGACTTGAATGGAGTAAGCTCCGTTCCTGTATTGCTCCCATTCTACGCGAATATCTCCCTTGTGTTTTTCCGACTCAATCTTAAACCAGGCTATTCCGGTTGGTTTCGATTTTTCTTGAGAGATCACCCATTGGGCTAAAGGTAAGGGTTCCAGTTCCAAAATCTTACCGAACCAGCGGTCCAATTCACCGTAAAGAATACTCCACTTAACAGACGCAAAAATTTCATCCCGTTTTTTCTGAAGGTCGTCAAGCATTTCGCTAGCCATTATTTGAGAGGCTTGCTGGGGTTCAAGGTTCACGGGGGGCAGCTCCATTAAACTCATTCATTCGCAAAATTGGCCGAGAACGAGGTATTAGACGAGTCAGGACCATATTATGGTAAGGGACAAAAAGTAAAAAATCTGGGGTGGGGACGGTGTGATAAAGAACACAATCACTACCGGCTCGTTCCATGCGACGGGGATATTTGGAGAATTTTAGGCCGAATTTTACCTCCGATAAAGACAGGCTCACTCCTGATTTAATCCTTAGGTGCTTGATGTAGGTGCGGAGGCCTTTAGCAACTTTAGC
>JAYUHW010000195.1:0-12730 GCA_043766615.1 Fibrobacteria bacterium
GTTCTTTGGGCCAGAGTAGTTTCCATAGCCTACAAAATAGCATCCTGGAAATTTATTCCAACTTGAAAACGAAGCTAGAAGATGACGAGCTGGTCCCGATGGATCACTTCATCCGGCCCGGTGCGGTTCAGGATTTCCGGAATGCGGTGGCTTTTCTGGCCCCGGATAAGCTGCACTTCGGCAGAGGAATACGCTGTGCGCCCGCGTCCGATGACTTCACCAGACAGGTTGCAAATCTCGACAAAGTCTCCGGGTTTAAAAGTGCCCTTCTGGTCTTTGATACCCGCCGGCAGCAGGCTGGATTTGCCCGTGCGCATGGCTTTGACGCCGCCTTCATCCAGAAAAATCTGGCCCCGTGCCTTGGAAACAAAGGCCAACCAACGCTTGTTTCGGCCAATCTTATCCGGATTCGGCAAAAACAAGGTCCCGCGCCTGGCCCCTTGAACGAGTTCCAAAAGTTTGGCCCCATGCCCGCGGGTCAAAACCGCCGGCGTTCCAGCTTCCGTGGCTTGGCGGATGGCCAGTAGCTTTGCTTTCATGCCACCCACACTGACCAGGGAACCGGGTTTCTCCGAAGCCAAGCGGAGGATTTCGGGTGTGATGCGCGGGACCACGGAGATGGACTCCGCATCGGCATGCGCCTTGGGATTTTTAGTAAACAGACCGTCTTCATCGGAAAGGATGATGAGCAAATCAGCTTCTAGAAAATGAGCCACATCGGCGCTGAGCTTGTCATTGTCACCGACCTTGATTTCCTCAGTCGTGATGGTATCGTTCTCGTTGACAATGGGGATGACACCCTTGCTGAGCAGGGTCCCGACGGTTTTACGGATGTTGTTGTACCGGGTGCGATCGCGAAAGTCCTCGGCAGAAAGCAGAATTTGTGCCACCGTTTTGCCTCGTTTGGCAAAGGCTTCCGAGTACCTGTGCATGAGGCGAATCTGCCCGATGGCGGCACAGGCTTGTTTTTCCGGCAAATCCTTGGGGCGCTGTTTGTATCCGAGAATTCCCATGCCCACCCCTACCGCCCCGGAGGTTACCAACACAACGGCATAGCCCCGGTCATGCAATAGGGACAGCTGTCCGGCGAGATGATCGAGATGGTCAGAAGCCAAAGAATTATCGGCACCGACAAGTATTTTGGTGCCAACTTTGACGACCAACTTGTGTAGCGATTGGAATAGCGTTTTGCGGATATCGTCCACAAGGCAAAGGTACTTATTCCCTAGCGAACTTTCTCTAAATCCTTAAGCAGCTTTTGATATTTTGAGCGCTCGGTTTCCAATCGCTCGATTTCGGCGCGCAAAGCAACGGTCTCTTTGTGAAGCACTTCGACCCTTTCGAGTAGTGGCTGCGTCAAAGACGATTTGGTAAGTGCGTCTTCCTGGCTTTGTCTCACCGCTAATCTTGCCTCGCTGGCTTCCTTCGCCAGCCATAGAAACGCTTCGGAATGCACCCGACGCACACCCCCGGTCCACTTTCCGCGGTATTGTTCAAGCAACGCAATGGCAGAATCCGGCCTGTCCAGGTAAAACCAGGCAATGGACTTCCAATAAGTGGCAATCTCGCAAACCGCCGGGTCCCTGGAAGCCAACAGGCTGTCGGCCATTCCTTTCGCATCCGAATATTTTTTCATCCCGATGAACCGAGCCAAAACCCTATCTTGTGAAACCGGCACAGACTCCACACTAGGCATCGGCTTAGTGGCACATGCCCAGAAAAGCACACAAGTAGAAAAAATCCAGCAAAGGTTCCGCATCAAGGATCCCGCTTCAAGATTTGACTCGATCGAGCCAAATCAATCATTTGATCACTGGTTCCGATATAATTCTCAACCATGGGCTCTTTGATTTCCTTGAGCCGCTGCGTTACCAGAAAAATGCGCCGCACTTCGGACACGATGGACTGAAGTTTTGTTTTGGTGCCCTCATCCGATGTCTCGAGAATGGCAAGCAAATATTCCGCATTGCCGCTGATGATCATAAGCGGGTTATTGATTTCATGATTGACGCTTCGAACGATTTGTTCAATGGCCTCCAAGCGCCTTAAGCGGGTTTCCGCGTTCTGTTTTTCATCGAGTTGCGTGGACATCTGGTTGAAAACCACAGCCAGCTCACCTATTTCGTTACGCGTTCCAACTTTAATTTGATGTCCCAACGCGCCTTTACCTATTTCGACTACGCCCCTGCGCAAGGATTTCATTGGGTCCAGAATTTTCCATTTCAAGATGATGGCCAAATAACCTACCATGCCCAGCAACAAAAATAAGGAATAAAAAAGTCGGCCCTTGGAACGTCCCACGGAATTTCGCAAGCTCATCAACTTGTCCCGACGCTCCTCGCGCATAACTTCCTGCGTTTGAAAGAGTCCTTCCCGCGCGCTTTGTTCAAAAGCCATGAAGGCCTCATTGGTGGCCTTGTCCAATTCAATGTCCTTTGGCCTAACAACTAGTGCCTTGTCGTTTATTTGAGATGGCTTCATGCCGAACCAAGTGCGCTTCTTGCTGACCGAAACCGCTTTATGGGGAACTTTTGACTTTTTTCCCAGCAGAGGCGCTGTAGCCAAGCTTTTGCGCAGGGCCTTCATGCGGTTTGTTTCCTGCACCGCGAACCGATCGACTTGGCGGATATACTCGAGGTGCTTTTCATGGAGCACATGCAAGCTTTGCATGTAGGGTAATGTTGTGTCGGCGCCATCACTGGTGATCATGGCATAAACAGTATTGATCTCCTTTAAGTTGCTTTGAAAGGTGCGGAGATAACTATAGTCGCCGAGCGATTCGAGCTTAATGCGTTCACGGGCGCTGGAAGATAGCGTATTGAGCCATCCAGACACATAATCATTGACATCGGCAGAATGAGCCACCTGGCGTGTTTTAACCAAGATGTTGGTCATTTCATGGAAGAACAGCATCAGTAAAAACAGAATGCCCATAAAAACCACAAGCACTACGGCAGGCAATTGAAACCGAAGACTGTGGAAAATTTTAGCGAGCTGTGACGGTGATACCATTTTTTTCCAATACCCGGATTTACCATTCCCATTTTAGAGGCTGGATCCCTAAAAAGGCAACTTTTGAACACAACCCACAATTCTCAAAAAAGCCCGATTGCAACTGGTTTTGCCGCTTTCATAACCTTGTCGGCTCATTTCATGGCGTCGCCTGTTCGCGCCTATTCTCCCGACGCGGAAGCGGTGCTGGAGGCGCTGCAAGAAGGCATGGCAGCAGGATTGGTCAGTGAATCCGAATATCAGACTTTCCTCCTCGATTTGGAGGAAGAAGAGGGATGCGACACCTGGAACGCCGCTAAACCAAGGCTAACCGATGCCGTGTGGCGGGAAATCCTGACAGTATGCCCGGATCTCAATCGTCCAGGTTCAATACCTCCTACCGTTCGCACTCATGGGTCAGCGATACAATCCGTGGAACCGCGCACAACAAATACCCGCTATCCCAACCTACAGGGAGAAACCCGCACTGCTTTTGGAGGAATGACGCTTTCTTTACGCGACCTTGCCTTATATGACCGGCGCATTGAAGTTCAAGGAGGAGGGTTAAAAGTGTACGCCGGGCACCTTCAGTCGACATTTTTACCTACGCAGTTGGACTTCGTAGCTGGCAGCCGATTTTATACGGGATGGACCGGTCATTCCGGTTTTTCCGGCCCACTCGCTTCCCCGAAAGCCGCTTTGGACGGCCTCAGCCTTTCCTATCAGGTCGCCCATTGGCAAGTCCAAGTTGCCGGTGCTTGGAATAGTATTGAAAAAAAAAGTACCCCAACTTCGACAACCCAGGAACCGGATCGAAAAGACGCCTTGCTCTACCTTTTCGGTTTGGCCCGAAAAAATCTAAAACTGCAAGTGGCGCATCAACGATTTGAGCCCGCCACCGCGTCTCCAGTGTCGGTATCGATTTGCGGGGGGTCGCTGAGCGATGCCAATGATATATGGAGAATAGGCCTGGCCGGATCGCTTTGGAATGTGAAGAACCAAATAGGCGGTTCGCACGATTTAAGACCAGGCCTTTATGGGGAAGGCATCATTGGACAGCGGGGAAATTCCCAGCTGGAAATAAGCCAAGCCAGTCCGGGTTGGTCCAATCCCTTGCAATCTCCTCTGGGTTACCGGCAAGATACCCTTGCTGGGCAGTGGATTCTGCCTGGCCGCGGTGAAGGACGGCTGCATGTGCGATCTCAAATTCCCATTTTCAACCAGGGCGAATACCAAATGGATGTCAAGGCAGGCAGTGATATTATTTGGATGCTAGGCTCCACGGGATTATTGGCCGCCCAATCCAGACTGGCCTTGATTCAAGTTTTAGGCAACTGGAGTTATACCTGCGGAACCGGAACCACTTTTAAGCGCAGTCGCTTGATTGAAGTGTCCCCCACTGAAGAACAAGTCGAGGGCAGCATTGGACATATATTGCTGTGGCACAATGTTAGAGTGAAGGCCCGCATGGCTTTTATTCAACAGAAAACCGGCTATCAAGGGCCGTATCCGGAACCACTATCATTGTCTCTGGAACGCGGCAATCCACAATGGCCCATTCGAAAAATAAAAGCAGAAATTTTTACCGGGAATATCCAGGACCCGGCCAGTTACCTAAGACTGGGTTATAGCCAGGAATGGGATATGGGACATGGGCTAATTCTAAAGCAAACGCTTCGCTTGCCTTGGTCCCAAAACGAAGGTTGGAAAAAAGATCTCCGATACCAGCTGGGGCTGGAGGCAAATCTGTAACAGTGTTTCTCCATGGAGCATTGCAGCCAATGCTTACCAATGCTTAGGCCAGGTCCTTGGGAATGCGCTCGAACTGAAGTATCGCCTCAAAAGTTTGTCGTTCCCGAATAATCTCACCCGCGCCATGGTGAATCAATATTTCCGGAGCCAATTTTCTGGTGTTATAGTTGGAACTCATGGCGGCGCCATAGGCACCGGCATCGTGCAGGATCAAGTAATCGCCCACCACTGCGTCTGGTAGAGTTCTGGCAGTGACCACGCCACCTTCTTCCTGGGTAAAGACATCGCCGGATTCACATAACGGGCCGGCCACTATGGTGTCGTAAGCCTCGCTTACCTTGCGGCCATTGGCCGGGGCAATGGAAATCTCATGATAGGCTCCGTACATGGCGGGCCGAATCAAAGTATCGAATCCCGCGTCCACCAAATAAAATCGATTGCCGCCCGAGGTTTTGACGCTCCGGATTTGCGTCAAGAGGGAACAAGATTCTGCTACCAGGTAACGCCCCGGTTCCACTTCCAGGGAAATGGGATGACCCACTTCACTTTCGATGGTTTTCCTGGCCTTATCCCAAAGCGAAAAATACGCCCCAATGTCAATACGGGCCTGGTCCTTGTGATAGGGAATGGGTAAACCGCCTCCGGCGCTGATAACCTTGAGCTGCGGACCCATGCGTTTGGCCGCGCTAACCATGGCATCGCACACCGTGGAAAGATGCTGAAAGTCGCTGCCGGAACCGATATGCATATGCAGTCCCTGAATATTTACCCCAGCGGCTTTGCCCAAACGCAGGCATTCTTCTAATTCGGAATGCCAAATGCCATGCTTGGAATAACTGCCTCCGGTATTGACCTTCCGGGAATGGCCATGACCAAATCCTGGGTTGATCCGCAAAGTGACTTCACAGCCGGGATAAAAGGCGCCTAACTGTGTCAGCATATCCGGTGAGCCCACATTAACGGGGATATGATGTTCGCGAATCAATTGGATGGAATCCTCATCAAACAAATCAGCGGTAAATACCACTCCTGGAGGATGCCCAGTGCCGGTATAGCCCACCTTCAAAGCCCGATGGATTTCCCCCGCTGAAACGGCGTCGACTTGCACTCCGTTTTTGCGCATTAATGCGAGGATGGCAAGATTGGAACAGGCCTTTTGTGCAAAGCGAACCACGTCGAAGCTCTTGAGCTCGGAAATGCGGTTTTCAATAACGGCGCGTTCATAAATAAAGGCGGGTGTGCCAAAGCTTTTAGCCAATTGTTCTACAGGCAAGCTTCCAATGTGGGTTACCAGGTTCTTCATAGTCAGCGAATCCTCCAAATCGGAAAAATAGCAAACAATGTGGTCTGGCCAGATTTTTAGAGGAAGAAGGAAGAAGGAAGGAAGGAGGAGAAGGGTTCCGCTCTTTAAGGGGTTGATTCGGTCTTAACTGCCGCAATGCCTTTTTCTATGACGATGACGCTGGACTTTGTCTTCTTATCCTCTCCAAGGGAATATTTTACAATCATGTATTTTTCCAGCAAAGTCACCCCATCGGTCAAACTTTTTTCCAGTCGAGCCACCTGGAAAAAAAGTCCAAGAAAATAAATGCCCAGGCAAAAAATCAGGAGACCAAGGATAATCGACATAAAGTCATTATAACCTTTCCAAGGCGGCAGCGCAATGGCGGTTGGCAGAAGGTGTTTTGGGTATTTCCAAAGTAAAAATCAAGCCGTGAAGGTCGGAGGATGGACCGTTTTTGCTTTGGACCCGGATTTTTCCACCGTGGCTCTCGATTATGGATTGAACGATAAACATGCCCAATCCTCGCTGAGTTGGGCCAGCCTTGGTGGTGAAAAACGGCTCGAAGATCCTCTCCAGATGTTGCGGTGCCAGGCCCCGGCCATCGTCTTCAATTGTAACCGTAATTAAATTTCCGATGCCGCGAACTCGCGTGGTCACTTTTTCTGCACCTGCCTCAATGGCGTTGATGTACAAGTTCAGGTACACTTGCTCAAACCTATCCGGGTCCCCAAGTAACTGGGCATCCTCTTCCCACATGTCCCAAGAAAACATATCCGAATAGGAGTTGAAATAGGTGTGCGCACAATGCCGGGCGATTTCTCCCGGTTTCACAGCCTTGCGAATCACGGTCATGGGCGTGTTACCTTGGACCATGGCCATCGGTACCGTCTGTGTCAACACTTCCAATTTTTCCACTACCCGATCAATCCTATCCAAAATATGACCGTTCGCACCGTTTGCTTCCCGTTGGCGTAAGAGCTTGGCGTTTCCTTTGAGGCTATAGAGGTAATTTTTTATTTCGTGTTCTAAGAGCGCCGCTTGAGTCCGGCTCTGGTCGCGGTCGGTGGGAACCGGCAGGTCCTTTTTGAAGGGGGAGCTGGAGGAGGTGGGCATGCGCCAACGCGCAAAAATGAACAAGCCTAATGCCCCCCATCCGAGATACATCAACGCAGGCAGCACGGTTTCGAAAGATCCTAACCCCAAGGCCCCGGCCGTCCAAGTGGCCAATGCTCCAAAGCATATATATCCGATTCCAAATTGAATGCGTTCATTGGGCATCATACTTTTTCCGTAAACGCAAAAAGAGGGCCAATCCAATTCAAGGTTTAAAACTCATGGGGACTAGCAGAAATACTGGAGAATGGAGGAACAGCAGGAAGGGTGCAGGGCGTCGAAAGGTGTGCGGCTGACCAGTTGGTCAAATGCCGATGGTCAGAACTAGATTTCCGAACGGGAATAAAAAATATGAGCCTGTTTACCTTGCTGGGACAAAGACGGTTTGGTCCCTTTTTCACCGTCCAATTCTTGGGTGCCTTAAACGATAATTTGTTTAAAAATACCCTCGTCATCTTGTTCGCCTTTGCAGCGGCCAACGAGACGGAATCCGGACTCCTAACCAATCTAGCAGCCGGTTTGTTCATACTTCCTTTCTTTCTTTTCTCAGGTGTCTCAGGGCAATTGTCCGACAAATACGATAAAGCCCGCATCATGCGTTGGATCAAAGCGGTGGAAATCGGCATCATGCTGCTGGGTTCGCTGGGGTTCATGACCCATCAAACTGTTTTACTGTTTGCCACCTTGTTTCTAATGGGTGTCCACTCCGCATGCTTTGGGCCCGCCAAGTACAGCATTTTACCGCAGCACCTTAAAGAGACAGAACTGATGACGGGCAATGCCCTGGTGGAAATGGGAACTTTCTTAGCCATTCTGATTGGAACCCTTGCCGGTGGCTTACTGGCGGGAAAACAAAATGTCATAGCCATCTCTTCCGGCATTGTCGGCGTTGCCATCATCGGATACTTGGCTTCCCTTAAAATTCCCCCGGCACCTGCTCCTGCGCCCCATCTCAAACTCAATTGGAACCCGCTCACGCAAACGGCAGTGCTTACTCGCATCATTTACAGCAAGCCGGCCCTATTCCATTCCATTCTGGGGATTTCCTGGTTTTGGTATTTTGGCGCAACGCTGCTGGCCCAGTTGCCAAATTTCACTCGACATATATTGCACGGAAATGAAACCGTGGTCACCCTGCTACTCGCCCTATTTTCCCTTTCCGTAGGGATTGGCTCCATTCTCTGCGCCAAACTTTCTCGGGGCGAAATCGAGCTTGGCCTAGTGCCGATAGGTGCCATAGGATTGACCGTGTTCTGCGCCGACTTGTCCTTTATCACCTATCCGCCCGCGCAGGCTGCGCTGATGGGCGTGGGTGAGTTGTTGCATGGACCGTATCTGGGCGCGGGCCTGCGCGTAAGCGTCGACCTTAGCATGCTAGGCCTGTTTGGAAGTCTGTTTATCGTGCCCCTCTATGCCTTGATTCAAACCCGCGCGGATACGGATTCCAGATCTCGCGTCATCGCCGCCAACAATATCTTCAATGCCCTGTTCATGGTGGCCTCGGCGCTTATCACCATGGTCCTTTTTAAAGTAGGCTTGAATACCGTTCAAATCCTATTCTTCACCGCTATTTTAAACTGTGTCATCGCCACCTACATCTTTCTGCTCATTCCGGAATTTGTTATGCGCTTTATTGTCTGGGTATTGGCCGGAACGATATATCGTTTGCGTTATAGTGGCAGGGATTCCGTTCCACGTTCCGGTCCAGCCGTCATTGTGTGCAACCATGTCAGCTTTATCGACTGGTTCGTGATCACCGCGGCTTGCCGTCGTCCTGTGCACTTTGTAATGGATCACTCGATATTCAAAAACCCATTGCTCGGATGGTTGTTTCGTCTGAGCAAAGCCATTCCCATCGCATCAGCCAAGGAAAACGCGGCCTTAAAAGAAGCCGCTTTCGTTTCCATTTCCCGCGAACTCGAAAACGGAAATCTGGTTTGCATTTTTCCAGAAGGGAAAATCACCTCGGACGGAGCCCTAAATCCTTTTCGTCCCGGCGTGGAACGCATTCTCATGTCAAACCCAGTGCCGGTTATTCCCATGGCATTACAAGGTCTATGGGGCAGCTTCTTCAGTCGAAAAGGCGGCAGTGCCATGACCCGAATTCCCAAGCCATCCCGACGAGCCATCAGCCTTTCCATCGGATTGCCCGTGGCATCTACAACTAAAGCGACTGAACTTGAAGCTACCATCCGCAAAATGCTTGTACTTTCCACCGACCAATCCATCAAGGAACGCCGATGACAAATCTTATCCCGGCCAGCGCCCGACGCCAAACTGATCATGCAGTGGATCCGCTTTTTCCAGATCGATGGTCTCCCCGTGCCATGAGCGGGGCGCATATTGATAAGGAAACGATGCTGACTCTTTGCGAGGCGGCACGCTGGGCTCCTTCCTCCAACAATAACCAGCCTTGGCGATTTATCTATGCCTTGCGTTCAAGCCAAGCCTGGCCGAATTTCCTTGACTTGCTCACAGCCAATAATCAGGTTTGGTGCAAAGATGCCGGAGCCCTTGTGGTTATTGTTTCCAAACAAACTTTCGACCACAATGCTAAACCGTCTCTCACGCATTCCTTTGATACCGGCGCTGCGTGGATGAGCTTTGCGCTGCAAGGGAACATGCTGGGACTCGTCGTGCACGGCATGCAAGGTTTCGATTATGGCAAAACTGCAATAGTAATAGGGTTACCGGAAGGTTACTCTGTAGAGGCCATGTGTGCCCTTGGCTATCCTACAACCCCTGATGCTCTACCTGAATCTTTACGTGCTCGAGAAGTCCCCAGCGGACGCAAGGCCTTGCGAGAAATCATTTTTGAGGGCTTGTTTCCTCAGGATTAAAAATTAATTGGGTGCAGATCTTTTGAAACGACGGTATATCAAGGACTTATGAATATTTTGGATTGAAAAAGGGGCCTCCAATAGGTACTTATGAGTTTGGCAACAACATATGTACACTAAAAGGAGACCCCTCACCGTGAAATATAAAATAACTGAAGAACCAGATTTCTTTCTGAACGCGAAAAATCTTCTCAATCAGCTGACGGGATTACTCAAAAGCAGTAAATGGCTCCATGCGGAACATGGTGAGGTGGAAACCCTGATTCAAAAGGATGGATTTGAGATATTGCGCCTTTTATTCCAAGGTCATCTTGATGAACGGGCAAAAATAGAAATTGACTTATCCTCTGAGTCAATGGATAGAAGCGGTCGACCCTATACGCGTGAAAACTGTTCCCGGCAACTGAACTGCGTTTTTGGAACGGTAGAAGTTCGGAGAAAAGGATATAGCGATAATGGTCGGGAAAGTGTTTTCCCACAGGATGCGGAATTGAACTTGTCTCGCGATTCCTATTCCGACGGTTTACGCATGAAGGCCGCATACGCAGTCTCTGATCTGTCCTTCGAGAAATCCACGGAGACTATTTTGAAAAGTACGGCGTCTTCGATTCCCAAGCGCCAGATAGAGAATGTGATCCGCCATCTGAGCCAGGACTTTGATTCATTCTATGAGACCCAGAAAATCGATACCCGGCAGCATACCGGTATTTTGGTTCTGTCGTGCGATGGAAAGGGCATTATCATGCGTCAAGCAGATCTCCGGGAAGCCACCCAGAAGGTGGCAGCAACAGCCGTACACAAAAAGCAGACGCGGCTCAGCAGGGGTGAAAAGCGGAATCGTAAACGTATGGCGATGGTGGCGGCAGTTTATGATATTGATCCATATATGCGCTCGGCTCGCAGCATCATGGGGCTCGACGAGAAAAAATCTGTGCCCCCTAAACCCCGTCATAAAAGGGTGTGGGCTTCGGTTGAGAAGCCGGGGGTGGAGGTTATTCGGGATATGTTTTTGGAGGCCCTTCGACGCGACCCAAAACAGAAACGCCAATGGATAATTTTGGTGGACGGACATGCGGCCCAATTAGCAGCAATCAAAAAGGTGATGAAAAGCTTCAAGATACAAGGTGCCGCCATTATCATGGATTTTGTGCATGTACTCGAATACCTGTGGAAGGCCGCTTATTGTTTTCATCCTGAAACCAGTCAGAAGGCTGAGCAGTGGGTGATGGAGAAGGCATTGAAGGTTCTAAGCGGCGATGCTGGCCTGGTCGCTGGAGGAATACGGCGCAGCTGCACGATGCTCGGTTTGAGCAAAAAGAATAGGGAGAATGCGGATAAGTGCGCCGACTACCTTTTGAAAAAAAAGGTATACCTTCGGTACGACTCATGCTTGGATATGGGCTACCCGATTGCGACCGGAGTAATCGAAGGTGCTTGCAGATATCTGGTCAAAGACCGACTCGACATTACTGGTGCACGGTGGAGTTTAAAAGGGGCGGAAGCCGTGCTGAAAATCAGGGCGTTGAAATCAAGTAATGATATCGAGGAATACTTTAAGTTCCATAAACTTCAGGATAGAGAACGGAACTACGCCTATTTTGAAGTAATTTCTCAGAGAAAAGCGGCATGATGACTCGTTTCAAAAGAGCCGCACCCAATTCATTTGATAAACCCTGTCTACATCGTCTGAATTCCTAGCCAGTTCCATAAGGCGCTTACGAAAATTTCGCAGCTCCTCAATCATTGCAGCATAGGTTGCGCTCGAAACGCTTAATGTCAATGTAGAGAAATTACGGCTTCCCGTAGGCAGTTTTTCCAGTGCCTGCTTGGCCAAGTCCATGGACTGGACCTGGAAGGAATCGATCAAAGTCCGGCTGATTTCATCCCCGGCGGTCAGGAGTGCGTCTGTCCTTTCAAAAACCCCGTCCGGACCTTTTCGGATGAGGCCCAGATTCAAGAGCAGCTCAATGGATTTTCTGGCTTCTGGTACGGAAATGGGAGGTTGAATCATGGCTGCCAAGGCTTTGAAATCGCCTCGGAAAGGTCTCAGGGCGATCAGTTCCCGCACAGCCGTATTGTGCCATTTCTCAAAATATTCCCATTGATGGGCTTCCACTTTTTTGATTTGGGATCCGCGCATGGCCATCAATCGGTCGAGGTATTCCTTTTTTTCACCACCTGAATTGGCTTTGTTGAACAGCACCAGGATTTCAAAATACTCTTTTTCGTTGCGCTTCAAATTAAAGAGTTCTGAAAATTTAAGGACGAGTTTCAGGGAGATATCCCTGTCCCCGGCCAACACATTGGAAAAGAATCCCGGTGAGGCGAATCCAACTTTTGCGGCGATATAGCGATACGAAAACTTGGCGTTTTCCTTTCGCCGTTCCGCATACGCGGCTTTGAGGTAGAGGCGATAATCCGTGTATTCAAAAATATTTGCCACAAGGCTCCTAGGCTACCTCCAAGTTACCGCTTGGCCATAGCGCAATCAATGCTAATATAGCTGGTTCAGGAATAAATTCGTTTACCACAGGTGAACGGATTTCCTCTGAAATTAAGGCGGAATTTGAGTTGGGATGGTCCTTACTTCGCCATCCGCTTGGAATCGGCAAAAATAGACACCGGTTTCAATATGCCTGCCGCGCCCACCTCGACCATCATAGGGAAAAGCATGGCTACCAGCCTCCAAGCGGCCTTGGAACAGGGTTCTACGCGTTTGGCCGCGCGCATCCAGAATCTGCACCCGCAC
>JAYUHW010000196.1:0-4665 GCA_043766615.1 Fibrobacteria bacterium
CATCCGGTAAAGCGCGCGAAACGATTACGGACATGGAATACCTGAGATAGGAAATCTTCATTTCCTCCTCTATCATCGTATTGATGATGCGGTCGTTTCCGGATGCGGATGTAATCGGTGTAGTCATGGGTTCTCCTCAGGTATTCTGCACGTTACAGTGCATCCCAATAGGATTTTAGATTCAATCCGACTAGTCTCCGTTTTTCTTCGGAATCGGATTGGTCAATCTGCAAAGGCGTTATGGAAATACGGTTTCTGGACAATGCATAATCATCGCTGCCGGGTTGGAATCGATCCCCGGGTTTATAGCCTACCAAGCGGAAGCGCGTAAGGCCGTGCTCGGTTTGCACGGGTTCGTAGCTGTCCACGAACATAACCGTGCTCATGCTGGTGAATTCCACGCCTTCAATCAAGGCAGGCTCACAGGATGGAAAGTTGATGTTCCAAAGACCACCCGCACGTATTGGCAGCGGGTTCGTTTTCCGCAACAATTTGACCAGCCACGCTACGGCGTGTTCTAGCCTATCCGGTGTGTTTTTCCACACGGAAACGGCAATAGAAGGAATGCCCCACATTGCGCCTTCCCGCGCAGCGCCTACGGTACCGGAATAAATCGTACTCATACCCGCATTCTCGCCGAGATTGATACCCGATAGGACCAAATCGACCTTCCCGGTAGTTTGCAAATGAGCGATAGCGAATTTGATGCAATCACAGGGCGTGCCACTTACTTGATATTTTGGGTAAGGGACCAGGGCGTCTTGCCGATACGCCAAATGATGATCGATGCCATGTGTGAAGGAATGGGACATGCCGCTTTGATCCTGAGCGGGCGCAACAACTTGCACATCATGTTCCAAGCTCAGTGCATTGGCCAATACGGTCAGAACGGGGCTGTCTATGCCATCGTCGTTGGTGACAATTATCTTCATTCGGCAGGAGGAAAAGTTGGTTTTTGTAGCCTAAAAATCAAATCGATCCAATCCTAGTTGCAGCACCTAAAATCTAGGAATTTTAATGGGCTATTCCAAGCTGGAAAGCCAGTAGGAATACTATTTCCAGAGAGTATTTGTACTACCGGTGACATTAGCTAATTTGCCAGGATGCTTAACCTGATCCAACCCAATTCTAATACTCCATGAGCGCGTCTATGCCATTGCAAACACCCAAAGGCACAAGGGATTTTTACCCTGAAGAGATGCGAGTACAAAATCAGCTTTTTAGTGGATGGCGTGATGCCTGTTTGGATTTTGGCTTTGAGGAGTATGAAGGTCCAACCTTTGAACACTTGGAATTGTTCACGGAGAAATCCGGCCAGGAAATTGTAACCCAGCTTTACAATTTCAAGGACAAGGGCGATCGCGATATGGCGCTTCGGCCGGAAATGACTCCCAGCCTGGCCCGCATGGTCAATCAAAAAGGCAACAGCCTCAAGTTGCCGTTGCGCTGGTTTTCTATGCCGCGTCTGTTTCGATACGAAAAGTCGCAACGGGGCCGCCTGCGCGAGTTTTTCCAGTTGAATATGGACATCATCGGCTGCGAGGGAATAGCGGCCGAAGTGGATTTGCTATCTGCCATCGTAGAAATGCTTAAGAAATTTGGATTGGGTGCGGAAGATTTTTCCATTCGGATTTCCAGTCGCAAGCTATTGTCCGAGTTTCTGGACGGTCAAGGGATTCCTGTCGAAAAGAAACCGCCTGTGTATGCCGCATTGGATAAGCGCGATAAAATCGGTCCCGAGGAGTTCCGCAAAGTTTTGGAAAAAGAAGGGCTCACGGCCGAAGTCGTCGCGGCATTGGATGCATTTTTCCAGTGCAAAAGCCTGGCTGATTTGCAAACGTATTTTCCAAACGCCACACCTTCCGATTCTGCACTTTCTGAACCTACTTCGGCTGGCTTGCGGGAATTGGAAAAAGTGTTCGATTACATGAACCTTTTAGGATACGGCGAGTATTTGAAATTGGATTTGTCCGTGGTCCGTGGCTTGGCCTACTATACCGGCATCGTCTTTGAAGTCTACGACAAGGTTAAAAGTATGCGGGCTATTGCCGGTGGCGGGCGCTATGACAATCTCCTGGCCAGTTTGGGCGGACTGTCCTTGACTGGAGTGGGTTTTGGCATGGGGGATGTGGTACTCGGCGATTTACTGAGGGAAAAAGGCTTGCTGAAGGAGGGCCGCGATCCTATTGATTATTTCCTTTTGGATGTCGATCCCGCTGCCGATAAATTGCCCAAACTGGATCTTCTTGGCTTGGCACAACGCCTAAGAGGCCAGGGCCGGAGGGTGGGCTATTCACTATCCGGAGAAAAATTTAAAAAGCAAATGGGTCAGGCGAATGATCAAGCTGCAAAGTGCGTCTTGTTTTTTGGATCCGACAAGGCGCCGCTTGGTTTTTATGAAGTCAAGAATATGCAATCCGGGGAACAAAAAATAATGGCAAAACAGGATCTTTGAATCCTGGCTTTGTGAATCGAATTACGATTAAATGAAATCCGGTTTGTTGCTGGGTACTATTAAGGAGAATGATTAACATGATCGAGTCTACATATCAAGGCCTGCAAAAGGATATCGCTTCCTTGCCGACTCCTGCAATCGAAGCATGGGAATTCCAGTATCCTGGTAGCGATACCCGATTGGAAGTGGCCATCCCTGAGTTCACGTGTATTTGCCCGAAAACGGGCTTGCCGGATTTTGCCACTTTGGAAATTATATATGTCCCGCAAAAACTTTGCCTGGAACTGAAAAGTTTGAAAGAATATTTTCTTTTTTTCAGAGACTTGGGGATTTTTCATGAACACGTGGTCAACCGGGTACTCGGTGATTGCGTGAAGGCCTGTGCACCCAAAAGCATGGAAGTGCGCGGAGTCTTCAATGCGCGTGGCGGCATTCAAACCACCGCAATCGCCCGCTTTGGAATCTAGAAGCTCTCTGTATAAAGTTTTACTTTAGAAACCGTTCAATAGGAACCAAAGGAACCAACAATGCAAAAGATTTACAATTTCAGCTCCGGCCCATCCGTTCTCCCCAGACAAGCCATGGAAGCTGGTTCACGCGCCTGTCTTGATTTCAATGGGATGGGACTTTCGCTTCTGGAGATCTCGCATCGCAGTAAGGAATTCGTGGCCGTGATGGATGAAGCCATCAAGCTGGTTAAAGAAATCCTTCAGGTTCCCGCCGGATACTCCGTGGCCTTTTTGCAAGGTGGAGCCAGCCTGCAGTTCGCGATGATTCCCTATAATCTGCTCGATGAAGGGGAGACGGCCGCGTATCTCGACACCGGGATGTGGGCCAATAAAGCCCTTAAAGAAGCCAAGTTATTCGGAAACGTGAAAGTGGTGGCATCGTCCAAGGAAGCCAACTATACCTTCATTCCCAAAACTTATGAAATACCAAAGGATGCCCGTTACTTCCATGTAACGTCCAACAATACCATTTACGGCACGCAGCTGCAAACCTTTCCGGATTCGCCCGTGCCCCTTATCGCCGATATGTCCAGCGATATTTTCAGCCGCCCGGTGGATGTCTCCAAGTTCGGCCTTATTTATGCTGGAGCCCAAAAGAACATGGGCGTTGCCGGAACCACTTTAGTCATCGTTAAGGATGAACTTTTGGGTAAAGTCAAACGCAAGATTCCATCGATGCTGGATTACAAAATCCATATTGAGGGGGAGTCTATGTACAATACTCCTCCAGTCTTTGCCGTTTACATGGCCATGGAAACCTTACGCTGGGTCAAACAAATGGGTGGCGTGACCGCCATGCAAAAGAAAAATGAAGAGAAGGCCCGAAGACTGTATTTGGAAATCGATGAAAATCCGCTGTTCAAAGCGACCTGCGCCAAGGAAGATCGTTCCCGCATGAATGTCACCTTTGTAATGCAAAAGCCTGAGCTGGAAAATGAGTTCGGCAAAGCTGCAGAGGCAGCTGGACTCTCGGGTCTAAAAGGTCATCGATCCGTGGGCGGTTTCCGTGCATCCATTTACAATGCCATGGAGCTGGACGGCATTGATGCTTTGGTCCAAGTGATGAAAGATTTCGCCAAGAAAAACGGGTAATGGAAGGGCCGCCACCCCGATTATTTATAAAAGGGGTGGCATAAGATCAGGGTCAAGCTGTTCCGTAAATTGTGTGATCTCTTTTATCCAATAAGCAAATTGTCGATGAGTCGCGTTTTTCCGAAATAAACAGCCAAGGCCAAAACTACAGGTTCTGAAATGACCTTTACGGGTTGAAGCAGGTCTTGCGATACCACCTGGATATAATCGATGCGATTCGGGTGAGCCGCATTGATTTCCTCTTGAACCAGGCCCTGTAAATTCTCCGCTGACCGTTCACCCTTTGCATATGCGGCTTTCGCCCTATTCAACCCACGAAACAGCGCTGTGGCCCGCACTTTTTCATCCGGACTCAAGTAGGCATTGCGCGAGCTTAAGGCAAGTCCGGAAGATTCACGCACCGTTTCGACAATTTCGAGGCGGACATCCAAGGACAGGTCCAGCACCATTTTTCGTAGTATCAATGCCTGCTGAATATCCTTCTGCCCAAAATAGGCCTGGGTCGGCTGTATGATATTTAAAAGCTTCAGCACGACGGTACACACACCGCGAAAATGACCGGGCCGGGCAGCGCCGCAAAGATGTTGATCCAGCCCTTCCACATGCACA